>CAZSSS010000107.1:0-6172 GCA_964609255.1 uncultured Rhodobacterales bacterium | reverse complement strand
CGGCAAAGGCTTCAGGGATGCTCATGCTTTTGGAAAGCGCCACGGCGGGCAGAATAAGCGCAATACGGTAAAAGACTGTTGTGGACAGAATGCCCACCGCCAGCCCAAAAATTACCGACTGTAGCATTGTGCTGGGGCGAATAATGACGCCCAACACAAACCCGACCACCAGCGCAAACAAAAACACAACCATGACCACGCC
Source organism: uncultured Rhodobacterales bacterium (assembly GCA_964609255.1). Classification (GTDB taxonomy): domain Bacteria; phylum Pseudomonadota; class Alphaproteobacteria; order Rhodobacterales; family Rhodobacteraceae; genus UBA3077. Next base: position 5,970 of record CAZSSS010000107.1, on the reverse strand, counting down.
AACGCCATACCAGAAATATGGCCACACATTCATGCCCTTACGATAAGGAATGATGCCTTGTGGCACTTCTTCAAGCAGCACAAAACGGTGCCAAACCACGGCAATCAACGACACCGACCAGATAATAAAAATCAGGTTTCCCATGCTCCAGATCATTGTCAATAATCTGGAGCCAAGAATAACATCGCCAACACCGTAAAAAACCAGCGCGCCCTCAAGCAGCAGCACCGCCACCAGCCACCAGCTCACACGAAACGCCACTGCTATGTTCCCCGTCACCTGACGAAAACTGTGCATAAAAATATCAAAACCGCGCATATATCTTGCCTTTACCAAAACGTTACAATCCCCAGCATTAAGTTTGCCAGCCAGAAAAAGCAATCTCTGCATTTGGCATTTTAATTTTTTGATGGCATAATATTGATGATTTTGGCGTGACAGATTTGCCCTATTCGCAGCGTCTCTCTTGCTCCTGCGGATAAAACCCGTTACTGCGCGATTGAAATAATTTCTTGCCGGAGCCACCCATGTCTGCACCCAAAAAAGTCGTCCTTGCCTATTCTGGCGGGCTGGATACCTCAATCATTCTGAAATGGCTGGAAATCGAATACGGCTGCGAGGTGGTAACCTTTACCGCTGATCTTGGCCAAGGCGAAGAACTTGGCCCCGCGCGCGCCAAGGCTGAATTGCTGGGCGTTAAACCGGAAAATATCCATATTGAGGACGTGCGCGAAGAATTTGTGCGTGATTTTGTGTTTCCAATGTTTCGCGCCAATGCGGTTTATGAGGGGGTTTACCTGCTTGGCACCTCCATTGCGCGGCCCCTTATTTCCAAACGTCTGGTTGAGATCGCGGCTGAGTGCGGCGCGGATGCCGTGGCCCATGGCGCCACCGGCAAAGGCAATGACCAAGTGCGCTTTGAGCTGTCCGCCTATGCGCTCAACCCCGACATAAAAGTCATCGCACCGTGGCGCGAATGGGATCTGTCAAGCCGCACCAAATTGCTGGAATTCGCCGAAAAACACCAAATCCCGATCGCCAAAGACAAACGCGGCGAGGCCCCGTTTAGCGTCGATGCCAACCTGCTGCATACCTCGTCTGAGGGCAAAGTGCTGGAAGACCCCAGCCTTGCCGCGCCCGATTACGTGTATCAGCGCACCGTGGCGCCGGAAGATGCGCCCGATATTGCCGAGATTATTGAGATCACTTATGAACGCGGCGACCCCGTGGCGATTGACGGCAAGGCGCTGTCCCCCGCTGAAATGCTGACCGCGCTGAATGAACTGGGTGGCAAACACGGCATTGGCCGACTTGATCTGGTTGAGGGCCGTTTTGTTGGCATGAAATCCCGTGGGATTTATGAAACCCCCGGCGGCACCATTATGCTGACCGCCCATCGTGGCATGGAAAGCATCACGCTGGACGGCGGCGCGGCCCACCTAAAAGACGAAATTATGCCAAAATACGCTGAGCTGATTTACAACGGTTTCTGGTTCTCGCCCGAACGTGAAATGCTGCAAGCCCTGATTAACGAAAGCCAAAAACACGTTACCGGCACCGTGCGCCTTAAATTATACAAAGGCAGCGCAGCCGTGATTGGCCGTTGGTCTGAACACTCGCTTTATTCCGAAGAACACGTTACGTTTGAAGATGACGCAGGCGCATACGACCAAAAAGACGCGGCTGGTTTTATTAAAATCAACGCGCTGCGGCTCAAACTTTTGGCGGCGCGTAACAAACGGGTGGGCTAACGTGAACGCGATCAATAACGTCAAAAACCGCAAGAAAATACCGGGCCGCTTTGTTGGGTTGATTGTTGGCTTTATTGGTCTTGTATTTGTTGGCATCGGCGGCGCGCTCACCTATTCGACCTATGAATTCATGAATAATGCGCTGACCACAACTGGTCAGGTGGTATTCGTTGACAGCAGCTATAGCGATGGCAGCACCACATATCAGCCGACCTTTGGCTATGTCGGAAACGACGGAAAGCAGCACCAAGGCACAACATTTTTATCATCCTCCAGCTATAATTTCCAAATCGGCGAAAAGATGGAAATCTTGTATGATACACGCGATTACAGCTCGGTGCGGCTCAATAGTTGGTTTGGCACATGGGGGTTTGGCCTGATATTTCTTGGCTCAGGAATTATTCCGTTGCTAATCGGCTTATTTATCCGAAGGGTTTTAAAATCCAAAAGATCACTGGTCACGCATGTATCCAGCGATGCAAAACGTGACAAATATGTGCGGCTTGAATCCCCGGAATCCGAGGAAGACCACCGTCGGGAAACCGAATACAAGCCAACTGTCCGGCGCTGATAACTTCTTGAACGGGCACCTTGAAGCGCGCGAGATTAACAAGCATACGCTTTACCATCTTCTGGATTTAAAACTTTGTCCCGGATCAGGAAAAATATGTCGCAGCCAATGCGGTCATAATTGCGCAATCCCATTTTGAAGCGGCTGCATGGATGCGCGGATTATGGGTTGGAGACACAGCCGTTGGGCTGATCGCCATGCTTAACCCGACAATTGAAACCGATTGTTTTGCGGCCAACGGGCCGGATACTGGGCGGCGAAATTGAATTGATCGGCCCAAGGCCCAAGGGCTGAATTTGACCACAGCATTCAGGGGGCAATCGCGCGCCCTGTTTACAACACCTGATCCAGCGCGGTTTCAAGGCGCTTAATTGTCCCGTCAATATCCGCCAGTTTGTCCAGCCCGAACAGCCCCAGCCGAAAGGTGCTGAACCCCTCTGGCTCATCACATTGCAACGGCACACCCGCCGCGATTTGCATGCCTAATGCTGCAAATTTTGCGCCGGTTTTAATGCCCTCGTCAGCGGTATAGCTGACCACAACACCCGGTGCTTCAAACCCCTCAGCCGCCACCGATTGCACGCCGCGCGCCTTAAGCAATGCGCGCACGCGACTGCCCAATTCTTGTTGCGCCGCAGAAATTTCCGCCCAGCCCAGGGATTCAGTTTCTTTCATCACATCGCGAAATGCCCGCAAAGCATCGGTTGGCAGGGTGGCATGATACGCATGCCCGCCTGCCTCATAGGCCTGCATAATCGACAGCCATTTCTTCAAATCACAGGCAAAGCTGGTTGATGTTGTGTCCTCAATCCGCAGCAACGCCAATTCAGACATCATCACCAGCGCCGCCGCTGGCGAGGCGCTCCAGCCCTTTTGCGGCGCGGAAATCAGCACATCCACGCCCGTGGCCAGCATATCCACCCACACCGTCCCCGAGGCAATGCAATCCAGCACCATCAGCCCGCCCACATCATGCACAGCATCCGCCAGCGCTTTGATGTAGCTGTCAGGCAACATCATCCCCGAGGATGTCTCAACATGCGGTGCAAAAACCACCGCAGGGCGTTCCGCATGGATTTTCGCCACTGCATCCTTTATCATCACAGGCGCAAAGGGCGCGGTGGCCGCATTGCCGGTTTGGCGCGCCTTCAAAACGGTGTGATGCGACGGAATATTGCCCATCTCGAAAATCTGGGTCCAACGGTATGAAAACCAGCCATTGCGAATAACCAACGCTGATTTATCGGTCGCAAATTGCCGCGCCACCGCCTCCATGCCAAAGGTGCCGCCACCCGGCACAATCACCACCGCCGCCGCATTATAAACCCCCTTCAGACTGTCCGAAATATCCAGCATCACCTGCTGAAAGCTGGCCGACATATGGTTCAATGAACGATCGGTAAAAACAACTGAGAATTCCTGCAACCCGTCTGGGTCAATATTTGGCAATAGTCCGGGCATGTCTACATTCCTCATGAGTTGGCGCATTAAGGCCAATGCAGCGCAAATTGGCAATGCGGCAGATTGAAATATTTCTCACCACAATGTTGGTTGTAAGTGAACGCTGTCCTCTGCATTTTGCCTTTAACCGAATTCACATGGATGACCCGAAATGAAAAGAATTGCCCTGCTGGCTCTTTTGGCAGCCCCCCTAACCGCCCCCGCTCAAGCCGAGGAACTAAAAACCGCGATCTTTGCGGGGGGGTGTTTCTGGTGTGTCGAATCGGATTTTGACAAAGTTGATGGCGTGGTTGAAACCGTATCCGGTTACACGGGCGGCACATTGCAAAACGCCACATATCGCAATCATGGCCAACATATTGAGGCCGTGCGCATCACCTATGACGCTGACATCGTTTCCTATGACCAACTGCTTTATGTATTTTGGCGCACCGTTGACCCCACCGATGCAGGCGGGCAGTTCTGCGATCGAGGCCACAGCTACATCACCCGGATTTTTGCACTTGATGATGCGCAATCCAGCGCAGCACAAGCATCCAAATCAGCCTTAGCTGGGCAACTCTCCGGCCCGGTCGTAACCGAAATTGTTGCCGCCAGCGAATTTTGGGATGCTGAGCGTTACCACCAGAATTATTACAAAAAGAACCCGTCGCGTTATGGATTTTACCGAAACGGCTGTGGCCGCGACGCGCGGGGTGCGGCGCTCTGGGGTGACGAAGCCGTTTTCGCCAATGACAGCCATTAACCCCACGGGGGCGCAGACCCCCGAATGCCGAGCGAAGCGAGGCCATGCCCAACCGAAGGGCGGGAGCGCTATTCTCGCTTAGCCAAACGCGGCAATGTTGTTTGCCAACAACCGCTGCGCCGCAAAAATCCCCAAAATCACCACCACAGGGGCCAGATCAAGACCACCCATCGGCGGCAAAATCCGCCGGATCGGCGCATAAATGGGGTCCATGATGCGTTTCAGCCCAAAATACACCTGATGAACCAGCGGTTGGCGCATATTTAAAACCTGAAACGCCACAAGCCACGAAAAAATAATATTGGCAATCACAATGACCCACAGGAAATTCAGAATAAACAAAAGGACTTCAAAAAGCGTGGTCATTTTTCTCTCCGGCAAGGCATGTTGCTTCCCCATTTATGCGCCATCCCGCCAAAGGACAAGGTCTACCCAACGTTAAGGGTTGAATTCAGCCTTGCTCCGCGTCATTTTGGCCAAAAACTGGGGGGCAAAATGTATCCGTTTCTTCGTCTTGGCTATCAATTGTTCAAATATCGCAACGCGCCGGATTTGCCGCTTGATGGTGTTCATGTTTCTTATCATTTTTGTATGCCCTCGGATATTGACCCGTGGAGAGAACTGAATAACGGCCGCACTCTGACCTTGTTTGACCTTGGCCGCTTACCGTATTCACGGCGCATTCCGCTGGCAAAAGCATTGATTGCGCGTAAATGGGGCATGACAATGGCGGGTAATACGGTGCGGTATCGACGCCGGATCAAGATGTTTGACCGCATTGAAATGCGCAGCCGCGCCATTGGCCGTGATGCCCGGTTTTTCTATTTGGAACAATCCATGTGGGTGCGCGGAGAGGCCGCGTCCTCGGGCATTTTCCGTGCGGCAATTGTTAATAAAAACGGCATTGTAAACACCGATGAACTGGTCGCGCAAATGGGTGTCCCCGACTGGAACCCGGAAATGCCCGCATGGGTAAATGCATGGATTGCAACCGAAGCAACCCGCGCATGGCCGCCTGAAACCTGAAAATTCACAAAAATATCTTGTGTTACAGCGTTAATACCCGTCTTATTCACGCAAAATAAACGGAGGAAAGCATGACAGAGCGCGCATCAAAAAAAGGCATCTGGGGGTGGATGTTGTTTGATTGGGCGGGTCAGCCTTTTCATACATTGGTCATTACCTTTATTTTTGCACCCTATTTCGCCAGCTCGCTGTTCGCAACCGAGGCGCAAGGCCAATCCACCTGGGGGTTTCTGGTTGGTTTTGCCGGTATTCTGGTGGCATTCAGCGCCCCGTTTTTAGGGGCCGCCGCTGATAAAACCGGGCCACGAAAACCATGGGTTTTGGGGTTTAGCATCCTGTTTGTGGCAGGCAGTATCGGGCTGTGGTGGGCCGCGCCGGGGGCTGAAAGTTATTTATGGGTTTATATCGCCTTTATT
>CAZSSS010000106.1:0-6329 GCA_964609255.1 uncultured Rhodobacterales bacterium | reverse complement strand
CTGGACAGCAGGGTTGTGCCAGTTCCAGTAGCTCCGGCGACACCAACGTCGCCCGCGGCATAACAAATCGAGCGTCATATGCAGCTATTTCGTTTCAAAAAAAGGCGTTTCAGAAAACCGGGGGGTTCCCGCCGGGCAGAACGTATTTATCCGCAGCTAACAGGGGCGCATTATCTTGAAGTTCTGGAAACTATTCACAATATTATCAAACCGGACTGGTATCTTGAAGTCGGCATAAGCCACGGTGGCAGTCTGGAAAAATCCCGCGCGAAAACAATTGCGGTGGACCCGAAATTGTCGATCCACACCAAAGCCTTGCAGCCCTTACCCGAAATCCATTTGTTTCAAATGACCAGCGACGATTTTTTTGCAGCCAAAAAGGTGGGGCAGTTAACCTCAAAGATCGATCTTGCGTTTTTGGACGGCATGCACCGATTTGAATTTTTGCTTCGTGATTTTATGAATACTGAACAACTGTGTTCAGGCCAAAGCACCATAATCCTGCATGATTGTGTGCCGATTTCCGCACCCGCATCAGAGCGGCACTGGGACCACAAAAAAACCTCGGCTTGGACAGGAGATGTCTGGAAACTGGTGCCGATTTTAAAGAAATACCGGCCTGATCTTGATATTCAAGTGCTGGATTGCCCGCCAAGCGGATTAACGGTTATTTCCAATCTTGACCCGCTAAGCACAGTTTTGACAAAGAATTACGACAAGATTGTTGATGAATTTTTTGACCAGACAATCACCAGTTTCGGCAAGGATCATTTGTGGGATATTTTGGCTGTCAAAAGCCACAAATCGTTCAGCGCGAACCCCGCATAACAGCCGCCATTAAGCCAAGGCAAAGGCCGCAGCCAAGCCAACGGCTTCGCAACATTGGTGGACCGCGCCCAACACATCACCGGTTTGCCCGCCCAGCTTTTTCAAGGCAATCACGCAGACCGGCACCGCCGCCAGCAGTATTACAACAAATAAAACAATGCCGCTGAACCCGGTCAGCAATACACATGCGGCAAATCCGATGGCCAACGCAACGGCAACATGCCGGGCATCGGGTTGGCCCGCGCTGGCGGATAATCCGTCCGGTCTTACGGGGTCAAGTATGAACATAACGCCAGCCATTGCGGCGCGCGATGTTGCACCAACAGCGGCCAGGCTAAGGATAATGTTCCAGCCATAAAGCATTTGAATGCCCGAATGCCGCGCCAGCAGAAATACAACCAATGCAATGGCGCCATAGGCACCAATGCGGCTGTCTTTCATTATTTCAAGGCGTTTTTGGGGTGTCTTCCCAGCCCAAACACCGTCAGTAAAATCGGCCAGACCATCCTCGTGCAGGGCGCCGGTGATCATGGCCAGCGCCAATAAAACACAGGCCGCCGTCACGCCAGAGGGCAGGCCAAGCCAGCGCAGCACCAGTGCCAGCACCCCCACGCCAACACCCAGAAACAGGCCGACAACCGGAAACGCCCATGCGCAATTTGCACCGCGCTTACCGGCGCGGATATGATCGACGCACAGCCTCAGGCGGGTCAGCATACTGAAGGCCGCCAAGATGTCATGAGGCTCGATTAACGGGTTTTTGTCGGTCATTTGCAATTTGGTTTCGTTTTTTGTTCAACAGCGCGTTGATATGTGTTTATGAATGCCAAACACCTTACGAAAGCCACCCTATGCTCACAACAGTTTTTTCCAGCCTTGACGAATTCTGCGAAATTCTGGCCGCCTTTCCCGCGCCCGATATGGCCAGCCGTGATGCTGCCAAAGCACGCGATGCAGTGCTGACCAAACCGCCGGGGGCGTTGGGGCGGCTGGAAGATATTGCCATTTGGTATGCGGGCTGGCGTGCAAAACCCGCGCCGCAAATCACCAACCCGCAGGCGTTGGTGTTTGCAGGAAATCACGGGGTTGTGGCGCAGGGGGTTTCAGCGTTTCCCGCTGAGGTAACCGCGCAAATGGTGATGAATTTTGAACATGGCGGCGCTGCGATCAACCAGCTTTGCAAAATTGCCGGGGCCAAATTAACCGTGCACGCGCTTGACCTTGACCAGCCCACACAGGATTTCACCAGCGCCCCCGCCATGAGCGAGCCGGAACTGGTATCAGCCCTCGCCACCGGTTGGAACGCCGTTGATTCGTCCGCTGATCTGTTAATTGCCGGTGAAATGGGCATTGGCAACACCACCAGCGCGGCGGCAATTTGCACGGCACTTTATGGCGGTGAGGCCGAAGACTGGGTCGGGCGCGGCACCGGCGTTGACGATGCAGGGCTGGCCCAAAAAGCCGACGTAGTTTCGCGCGCCATTGCCTTGCATGGTGATGCGCTGGCCGACCCGATGCAGGTTTTGCGCTGCCTTGGCGGGCGCGAACTGGCGGCAATTGCGGGCGCAGTTGCGCGGGCGCGGCATGAACGTATTCCGGTTATTCTGGATGGATTTATTTGCAGTGCGGCGGTTGCAACGCTGGCAGCCAGCCAACCCGGCGCGCTGGATCATTGCATTGCGGGCCATGTCTCGGCTGAGGCAGCGCATGCCAACCTGTTGAAAGAGCTTGGAAAACAGCCACTATTAACCCTCGCAATGCGTCTGGGTGAGGGGTCAGGCGCGGCAGTGGCCATCAACATTGTCAAAGCAGCGCTGGCCTGCCACAGCGGCATGTCAACATTCGACCAAGCGGGCGTTTCTGACGGCTAGGCCGGGGCCGATACGGTTTGCTAAACGCTGCTTGCTTTCTTTTTGGCAACCGCATCGGGAAAATCGTTTAAGACTTTCAGGTTGGCCTCGGTGGTTTTTTTCGCGCCGCGCGCCAGTGTTGCAAATGTTTTGGCGACCGGTTCCATTTCCGTATGAACCGCGCTGCCGTCGCCATCTTGCAAGGGCTGATACCCCAAAAATGCGCTATTGAGCCGATCCAGATAATCAATCGATTTTTCCAGCTCAGCCGCAATGGCTTTGGCTTCTTTTGATTTTGCCTTGGTCGGTGGCCGCTCATTGCCAAGTTGGGCGCTTTCGTCTTCGTCAGCTTTTGTGGCTTTTGCATTATCAAAAAGTTTAGAATTGGCCCAGTATTCCGATGCCATCAATAATGACAAAAGCCGGTCAATACCGGGCGTCTGAAGCGAGGCCTCAGACAAGGCCGGTTGCGCGGTTTTATGACATGCAGCCTTGAATGACGTCCAAATCATCAGATTGAGTTCCGGTGTTCCGGGCATCCATTTGGTGCCTTTTTGATAATCGACCATCAAAACAACAGGGTCGTCGTTCAGCTCATTTTCAAGATAGCTGACCAAGCGTTTGCAAATGTCTTTGTCATCCTGAAGCGCGGCAATAGACAGGCCGGTGGCCTTGATGGCCTGTTTTGCTGCGGTGTCATTCATGATCGAGGCCCCGTAAGCAATGCAGCATTTGGCCAACGTGCTGTTAAGCCGTAAGGCTTTTCGGGCGTTTTTGCGGTTTTTGGGGTTGGCGCGGGCCTCCTTATAGGCATTCCAACCGGCGACGACTGCTGCCTCTTTTTGCATTACAAACCCGTAATTGACCACAGCGCTGGCCATGCTGGCACTGGCTGAGGTAATGGCAGCCGCGCCGGTTGGATCAAACATTTTACCAACCTCGGCACCTGCCTTAAGCGTGTCCAGAATCAAGGAGATCGATGCTTTGGACAGGTGGATTTTTGCGTTTTTCAAAATGTTCTGAATGGCTGCGGCGCTGCCGCCTTGGCCGGCCATTGCCACGTCCATGCTGTCCACCCAGGCATTATGGACCTCTACGCATTGTACCAATGCATAAATGTCTGCCAATACTTTCTGGATGGCAACAACCGCGCCGGTTCCGGGCACAAGTGCGGCCAAAATGCCAACGGCCCCGCCGCTGATGCCGTTGATCAACGCAACTTTTTGGCGCAGCGCATTGGTGTTGGCCATGGCTCGGTCGATGGCCTCACCGGCGCGTAAAATGACCTCGGGGTCGCGGTTTGTTATGTCTGAATCCGGATAGGCATCCTGATACATTTTTTCAAATCCGACAATGACGGCTTCGGCGTCATCCATGATGGCTTGCGCGCCCTCGGGGCTGCTCAGCAATGTTTCAAGCTGTTCCTCAGCCGCTGCTTTTTCGCTGGCTTCAACTTTGCCAACGATTTCGGCCTGAAGTTCGTCAGCGGTTTTGTCGGGGGCTTTTGCCCCGGTTGGCGGCGTAATGCTGCCAATTGTCGCCATGTTGATCTTTTTCATACTGCCAGAGAGCTTTTCCAGATTGGCGGCAATCGCCTTATCCTCCAGCGTTTCCATTTTCTGGTCACCGCTGGCTGTCCCGTCTGAGGTTTGCACAAACTGCTTTTCAAATTTGGAATGCGCCAGTTTTTCCTCGAGCGTTTCCTCTTGTTGAATGGCATTATAAATTTCATCGGTTTTGGCCGCAAAAGCAATGGTGCAGGCCGTGCCAGCGCATAGCATGGCGATGGCTTTGTAATCGCCTTTTTTATAGGCAACAACAATTGCAGGCCCGTTGCCACATTCCCGGATTGCAATTTTAAGATAGGCGGCAATTTGCGCCATTTGCTGTTTTTCAGCAGCGGTGGCGGCTTTTTGTTCGGGGGTGCTTCCGTAATCCACATTTGTTGCGGCGGAATTGATGCTGTTGGCGACAATATCAGCCAGATCCCCGATCATTCCGGTGATCAGGTTTGCGCGTTTTGTGCTGTCAGGTTCCTTGGCGACCAGAACCATTTTCGGGATCAGCTTTGCGCCCGAAAATGATGCATTCATGGCGCAGGTGATGCCTTTGATCATATTTTTTTCGTTTTTCCCACCCGAAGTGGAGCCGTTCTTGATGCCCATTTCGACGGATTTCACGGCGATGCCCTGCGCCAGCGTAATGCCTTTTTCGATGGTGGCGGCCCATTTGGTCCAGTTGTCAGTGCTTTCATCCGCATAAACATGATCGACAACCATTTCGCTCAGCGACAGCCCTCCGGTTACAATTGTGGTGCCCAAATCAACGTTTTTGGTCTCGTTTGCCAATTTCTGAAGCTTGATCCTGTCTGCTTTTACGGTGTCTTTGTTGGTCTGGATTTCGGTATCAATTTCCGCGCGGCGTGCCGGAGGCGTATTTGGATCAGCCTTTTCTTTTTCCAGAGCAATGTTTTCTTTTTGTTTTTCCGAAATGCCCTTATTGGTATCAGCCACCTGCGTAGCATTTGAAATGGTCACAGAGTTTGAAACGATTGACCCCACAACCGTGGCCGTTGCCTTGGCTATTTTCAGGCCTTTTTTCCATTTCTCGGCGGTTTTGTTATGGGTGGCTGTATAAGTTTCCAACTTGTCTGAATAAAGATCCTGCGCGCCTTTAAACGCGACAGCCTGTTCCGAATAGGCGTCGGGCACCATGTTTTCGGGAATAACCCCGGCACGGACAAGCGGGGTCCAAAGTTCATTGCGAATATCCTCGTCTGAAAACAGCGGCTCTCCCTTGTTGTCAAACTGCAATTTCATGGCGCGTTCCAGTTCTTTGATGCGCTCAAAAGACTGGGTAAGGGCGTTAATATCTTCTTTGGAAATCAGCGTTGTGCGCTCATCGATGTCGGCAATTGTGTCAATTTCAACATCAGAACGCAGCTCATATTTCGACAAAACACCGGTGTTTGTATCAGAATCATCCGCCCGCCATTTCATGTCAGACGTTGTTTTCGCATCGGATCTTGTCATCTTTCGCCATGCGGCTGTCAGAATGTTTGCATCCTCGGTGCGGGTCACAATCAAGGACTGCGCGTCCTCTATTTCTTGGCGAACGCCGTTCAATTTATCAATAATGACGCCTTTAAGAAAAGCATCCTTATCCGCATTGCGGGTTGTTTCATCTTTGACCGAGTCGCTGGTAATTTTCTTACCGGCAACATATTCAACCCAGTCTTTTTCGTAATCACTAAGAGCCATCAGCCCCTCCTGTTTCTTTAGCGCGGTTGCAGGGTTCTAAGCACCTGAACGTCAAGTTCATGCAGTGCTGCTGCAAAAGCAGGCCATGAGACATCTTTGACAAAAGGATTGTCGCGATACACTTTGATGGCGGGGTGGTTTTCGGTTTCATTTCGGATGCGCCGGACCTCTGCCAGCGCTGTTTCGCGCACAGTGGCCAGCAGTTTTCGCCGGGTTTTTTCGTCTTGCGTCTTAATGGCGGCATTAGCATCGCGTTGAAGCGTGCCTTTGAGGGTCACCATATCCGTGATCGTGCTTGCCCCCGCCAAAGCAAGGGGTGCAGCGGCTGTGGCGGTGCGGCTTATGACTTCTTCCTCATCACCAGCGGCCTCCGTGATGGCTTTTTGCGAGG
>CAZSSS010000105.1:0-6342 GCA_964609255.1 uncultured Rhodobacterales bacterium | reverse complement strand
GCAACGCTGTAGAATTGTCAAAAGGTTAAGGTTTATGGTTCGATTGCAAGTGTTGAAGCAGGTATTGGTTGTTTTAGTGTTGCTGGGTGTTGCTGCGTGTAACCGTGGTGGCCGGCAAATTACGGTTGATGACAATACCCCGCCCGAGCAAATTATGGCGCTGGCGCAGGCTGAGGTCCAGCGCGGTAAATTTGATAATGCCGCTGACCTTTATCTGGAGGTTGAGCGCCTTTACCCCTATACGATTGAGGCAGAACTTGCCGTAATCGAAGCCGCAAAAGCTTACCACGATGCGCGCGCACTTGTGCAAAGCCGCGCGGCGGCAAACCGGTATCTGGATTACTATCCGGTCAGTCAATATGCGGCATTGGCGCAATATTTGGTTGCCTTGTCTTATTACGATCAAATCGTTGATATCCAACGGGATCAACAAAATACATTCCGTGCATTACAAGAATTGCGGGTTGTTATTGAACAATTCCCGAATTCCGAATATGCCCCGCTTGCCTTGCCAAAATTCACCACGGCCCTTAATCAGCTTGCCGGAAAAGAAATGGATATTGGCCGGTATTACCTGAAACGCGGCCAGTATTCGGCGGCGATTGGCCGTTTTGATGCGGTTGTGAACAGATATGGCGAAAACCCCCATCTGCCAGAGGCATACCATCGTTTGGTTGAGGCATATTTGTCGCTGGGATTGGTGGCTGAGGCATCGCGGAATGCGGCGGCTCTGGCTGAAAGCTATCCCGATAGCTCGTGGAATGCGGCCAGCCAATCATTGATAACAACCGGCCAGCAGGCCAATTCCGGTTCTGGCCTGTTTGGGCTTGTTTTCCAACGTAACTAGCGCGGGGTTTTATGCTCCAGCAGCTGACAGTCCGCAATATCCTGCTTATTAAGCATGTAGAGCTGGTTTTCGGGCCGGGTCTTAATGTTTTGACAGGGGAAACCGGCGCGGGGAAATCCATTTTGCTGGATGCGCTCGGGTTTGTGCTGGGCTGGCGTGGGCGCGCTGAACTGGTGCGTTCGGGCGCGGAATACGGCGAAGTCAGCGCACGCTTTGACATAACGCCTGACCACGCCGCCATTGCCGTTCTGGACGCCGCCGGCCTGTCATTTGAGGGTGATTTAATTCTGCGCCGTATCAATAACCCCGATGGGCGAAAACGTGCGTTTATTAATGATCGGCCGGTCACCGCCGAAGTATTGCGCGCGTTATCTGATACGTTGTTGGAAATTCACGGGCAACATGATGATCGCGGTTTGCTGGACCCCAAAAACCATAAAGAATTGCTGGATGCATTTGCCGAGAATGGCAAAATAGTGGCCAAGACCCGGGCCAATTACACAGCCTTTCGCCACGCGCAAAAACAGCTTGATACAGCAAAAGAAGCATTGATTTCTGCATCAAAAGACCAAGAATTCATGACACATGGCGCGGCCGAAATCGCGGCATTGGCCCCGCAGTTTGGCGAAGATACCGCGCTGGATACCGAACGCCGCAAGATGCAGTCATCTGAACGCATTCGCGCTGATATTGAAAAAGGTAAAGCCGCGATTGGATCAGCGGATACCATATTGGCCGAAGGGCAACGATGGCTGGAAGATGTGGCAAATGCCGCCCAAGGTGAGCTGGATTCAAGCATAGAAGCCATGTCGCGCGCGATGATCGAATTAACCGAAGCACAAGACAGCGTTGACGCAGTATTGCGAAACCTTGATTTCAGCCCGTATGATCTGGAACAGGTCGAAGAACGGTTATTTGCGATCCGCGCGATGGCGCGCAAATATGAGGTTCCCCCCGATGATTTGCCCGGCCTGTTGGCGAAATTCCACGATAATCTAACCCAAATAGAACTTGGCACCGATCATCTTATCAAGCTTGAAAAAACCCTGTCCGATGCGCGTATAAATTATAATACGGTCGCTGAACGCTTGTCAAAGAAACGCATAATGGCTGCAAAAACGCTTGATAAAGCCATGATTGATGAACTGGTGCCGCTAAAGATGGAGCGGGCACAGTTTATGACAATCATCCAATCTGATACGACGGCGTCGCCCAGCCCTACGGGATATGACGCCGTAAATTTCTCTGTTGCGACCAATCCCGGTGCTCCGGCGGGACCGATTGATAAAATTGCTTCGGGGGGGGAATTGTCACGGTTTTTATTGGCGCTAAAGGTCTGTCTGACAAGCCGCGCAGACGGTTTGACACTGATTTTTGATGAAATCGACCGAGGCGTCGGCGGGGCAACAGCGGATGCTGTCGGGCGCAGACTTGCCGCTGTGGCGCAGGATGCACAAGTTCTTGTGGTGACCCATTCACCACAAGTTGCCGCACTTGGCGCGACGCATTTTGTTGTATCAAAATCGGTTAAAGATAATCAAACAACCACCAAAGTCATCCAGTTGGATGGTGATGAGCGGCGGGACGAAATTGCACGAATGTTGGCAGGCGACAGCGTGACAGAAGCAGCGCGCGCCGCTGCGGATGCGTTGATTTCTTGAACACCGGCGTTAATTCATCGGCAATAATTTACCCGGGTTAAGAATATTTTTTGGGTCAAACGTTCGTTTTATGTCAATCATAACCGCAAGGGCCTCGCCGTGTTCTGCCGCCATATATTTCATTTTTCCGATCCCAACACCGTGTTCGCCCGTCACGGTGCCGCCATGTTTTAAGGCACGCAATGCCAGATTGTTTGTAAATGTTTTGACCCGTTCCATTTCATCAAAATTATTTTCATCAACGCATATGCCGCAATGAAAATTGCCATCGCCTACATGTCCGACAGTTGTAAATGTCAGGCCCAGATCATCACCTTCGGTTTTGGTTTCGCTGATAACTTTTGCCAGTTGTGAAATGGGCACACAGACATCGGTATTTTGCACGCGAGACCCGGGGCGAACCGCTTTTTGCGCATAATAGGCGTTGTGGCGCATATCCCACAGTTTTGCGCGTTCGTCAGCATTTGCAGACCATTTGAAGGCTTCTGCCCCCATCTCTGCCGCGATCTCGCCAAATTGTTCCGCCTGTTCAGCAACGCTGGTTTCAGAGCCGTGGAATTCAATAAAAAGATGGGGTTTTTCCGGCAGATCAGCATTGTCAAAAGCATTAAACCCGCGCACCATCACCGCATCGATTAGTTCTATGCGCGCCATTGGAATGCCCGATTGGATCGTTGCCATGACTGTGTTGACAGCCGCATCAATATTGGCAAAACAACATATTGCGGCAGAAATTGCCTCGGGTTGGCCATGCAGCTTGACTGTGATTTCGGTAATTATGCCCAATGTCCCCTCAGAGCCGACAAAAAGTTTTGTAAGGTCATAACCAGCAGAGGATTTGCGGGCGCGGGTGCCGGTTCGAATGATCCGCCCGTCAGCCAAAACGACCTCCAGCGCCATCACATTTTCCTTGATCGTCCCGTAACGCACCGCAGTTGTGCCCGACGCGCGCGTCGCGACCATCCCCCCCAAAGAGGCGTCAGCCCCCGGATCAACCGGAAAGAAAAGCCCGGTTGCGCGCAATTCTGTGTTGAGCTGTTTTCGCGTCACTCCGGGTTGCACAACAGCATCCAGATCCGCATCATGAATTGCCAAGACAGCGTTCATTTGCATCATGTTAAGCGCAATCCCGCCATGAATGGCCAGTTGATGCCCCTCCAATGCGGTGCCGGTTCCATAAGCGACAATCGGGCAGGCCTCAGCCGCGCAAATCTTTACGATTTCCGAAACTTCCGCAGTGTTTTGCGCAAAGGCGACCGCGTCGGGTGGCGTAACGGGAAAATAGGCTTCGTTTTGGCCGTGTTGGGTTAATATTGCGCTGGATGTGGATAATCGGTCTGCCAGCAGGTTGCGTAATTTTGATATGGCTGTTTCAATGGTCATAAAGCCCCCCACGCCTGTGCGTTTATGCAAAGCTAGGGCGGGTCTGGCATAATTGAAAGACTAAAATGACAACAGATATTTCCGGTTTTGCAGCCCCGATCATCACCAGCAAATGTAAAGTTCCCGACGATTGGATTGACTATAACGGGCATATGAATGTTTCGTATTATTCTATGGCGTTTGACCAGGCCATTGACGAAGTGTTCGAGACCGTTTTGGAAATTGGCGAGAGCCACACAGCCAAAACACGTCACGGGCCATATGTATTGCAAAACAACATGCATTATCTGGATGAATTGCTGGTAGGTGCGGAATTTCGGGTGAATTTCAGGTTGATTGACCATGATGCCAAACGGATGCATCTGTTTCTGGAAATGATCAATACGTCGGGGGTGGTTGTCGCCCTAAGCGAACAATTGTTGATGAATGTAGACTTGACCACCCGTCGCTCAACGCCTTATCCAGAATGGGTTCAAGGGCGGTTGGCGCAGCTGCAAACGGCGCATGATGTTTTGCCTTTGCCCCCGCAACTGGGCGCTGCGCTCGGGATCAGGCGAAAAGGATAATCTGTGTCGGAACTGGTCGGATTTTTTAAACAACGTCTGTTTTCGTTTAAACGAGAGATCGCGCGCGGTTGGCACGCGATGCGGCACAAAGGGCCAAGCCAGTTGCAATTTTGGCTGATCGCGTTGCTTATCGGGATTGCAGCAGGGTTCTTTGCCATTGGATTTCGGGTTGCCATCGATTTTTTGCAAGAGCAGATTTATGGTGCCAGCGACAAAGACCTGCATTCAAAATTGGCCGAACTGCATTGGGCATGGGTGGTAAGCGTGCCAATTCTTGGCGGTCTGGCGGTGGGGATACTGCTTAAATTATTTACCAGCGATGGCCGCATTCAATCCTTGGCCAATGTTATCGAAGGCGCGGCCCTGCGAGAGGGCAGGGTGGATAAACGCAAGGGAATATTGGCAACTTTTATTGCACTGATCACCCTGTCGACAGGTGGTTCAACGGGGCGCGAAGGGCCGGTTGTGCATTTTGGGGCGGTGGTCTCAAGCTGGGTATCAAACCTGATCCATGCGGATGGGATCACAGCCCGAGACCTGATGGGCTGTGCCGCTGCCGCTGCGGTTTCTGCATCATTTAATGCGCCAATCGCCGGGACAATTTTTGCGCTGGAGGTCGTGTTACGCCATTTTGCGGTGCATGCATTTGCGCCAATTGTGATTGCATCGGTTGCGGGAACAGTGGTCAGCCGGTGGCAAATGGGCAACGTGACCGAATTTATTTTGCCCAGCGTCAATCTGTCATTTTATCAGGAATTGCCTGCATTTTTGATGCTGGGATTATTGTGCGGGTTTGTGGCCTATTTGCTTATCCGGTCAATATTTGTCGCCGAGGACCTTGGGGATGCCCTGCAAAAGGCAACGCGGATGCCAATTTGGCTGCGACCAGCGGTTGCTGGCGGGTTGCTTGGCCTGATTGCCATTTGGTTTCCGCATATTATCGGCGTTGGTTATGAAACCACATCAAAAGCCCTGACCGGCCAAATCGGGCTTTGGCTGACGGTCAGTTATGTGATGGTCAAGGTGGTGGCGGTTGCGATTACATTTGCGGGGCGTATGGGCGGGGGGATATTTTCACCATCGCTGATGGTTGGCGCGTTGACGGGGTTGTCTTTTGGGTATGTGGCCACGGCAATAGCACCGGGGGTTTCCGGGGTGGAAACATTATATGCTTTGGCGGGTATGGGTGCGGTGGCGGCTGCGGTTCTGGGCGCTCCAATTTCGACAACATTGATTGTTTTTGAACTAACCGGGGATTGGCAGGCCGGAATTGCCGTGATGGTTTCGGTGTCTCTGGCCTCTGCGTTGACCAGTCGTTTGGTTGATCGATCTTTCTTTTTAACCTTGCTGGAGCGGCGCGGCGTGCATCTTGCGGACGGGCCGCAAGCCTATTTGCTGGCGACAATTTCAACCGGGCGGTTGATGCGCATCATTGGCGCGGAAAACGGCGCATCGGGGGTGCAGTGCCAGGAATTGGTTGATCAGGGCGTGTTTTTAACCTCGGATTCCAATCTGGAACATGCCATGCCAATGTTTGAAACCGGTTCCAGCGAGATTATCCCGATTATTGACGCAGATAGCGCAACGCCCGAAATACTGGGAGCGTTGTTTTATGTGGATGCGCTAAAGGCCTATAATCGTGCTTTGGCCGAAACCGCCCGAGAGGAGCATTCCTGAACAAAGCGGCGCGTCAACCGCTGCGCGGGCTGCAACATCGCATCCGCGCCGCGCTGAAATGTTGCGGTTGTTTCTGGCCATTTAACAGTATGTTTGCCACCTGACACCGGTTTTGGAATGCATTTATGTGATTGGCCTGATTTAGGGCGACATAATCGGAGCGCAGGCGTTTGTTAACCAATCAAGCGTAGCGCCGCGAACCAATGGG
>CAZSSS010000104.1:596-6371 GCA_964609255.1 uncultured Rhodobacterales bacterium | reverse complement strand
GATCAGCTCAACCTTATAGGGTTCGTTATTATCTTGGTAAAATTTGATGGCGCGGGGGCGATCCCAGATTTCGGTAGTAACGGGTTCGCGTTTATTGATGATCTCGCGCATCTTTTTTTCGATGGTTTTCAGGTCATCGTCATGAAAAGGCTCGTCGCGGTCAAAATCGTAATACCAGCCGTTTTTAATCACCGGCCCGATGGTGACTTGGGTTTCCGGCCATAATTCCTGCACGGCGCGGGCCATGATATGGGCGGCATCATGGCGGATAAGTTCCAGCGCTTGTTGCTCGTCTTTGGAGGTATAAATCTGGAAATCAGCATCTGCATCAATCGGGATCGACAGGTCGCTGAACACACCGTCAATGGCGCAGGCAAACGCGGCTTTTCCAAGAGATTTGGATATGTCGCTGGCGATTTCTGCGCCGGTGATTCCGGCGGGATAAGATCGAACAGCACCATCGGGGAGGGAGATTGAAATATCAGCCATTAAATTGGCTCCTTTGTGTTTTGGCACCTACGAAACGCCCGGTTACAGTTTGGGTTGATGTAACGTCATTGACAGCCTTGTCAATGCTGGTTTTGCTTTGACAATCATGGATAATGCTGAAATTTAGCAGGGTCATTATAAGGAAACACCATGAAAACCCCTGATTATTACAAGACAACGCAGGGCCGCAACCTTGCCTATCATCAGTTTACCGGCACGTCTGACCTGCCGGGGGTTGTGTTTCTGGGCGGGTTTCATTCGGATATGAAAGGCACAAAAGCCGTGCATCTGGAGGCGTGGGCCAAGACGCAGGGGCGGTCATTCCTGCGGTTTGATTATTCGGGGCATGGGCAATCTTTGGGGGCCTTTACGGATGGCTGCATTGGTGAATGGGCGCAGGATGCGATGGATATTATCACCCATAAAACCAACGGAAAACTGGTGTTGGTTGGGTCGTCAATGGGGGGCTGGATTTCACTGCTGGTGGCGCGCGCCATGCCTGCATATGTGGCGGGGTTGGTTGGCATTGCCGCCGCGCCTGATTTCACCGAGGATTCCATGTGGGATGGATTTAACGCGCAACAGCGGCGTGATTTGCTGGAAAACGGCCGCGTGGAGCTGCCCTCGGAATATGATGACCCGTATGTAATTACCAAAAAGCTGATTGAAGACGGGCGCAATCATCTGGTGCTGCGGAGCGCGTTGAATTTGCCATTTCCCACCCGGTTTTTGCAAGGCACCTTTGATAAGGATGTTGACCAATCCGTGGCCCTGCAATTGCTGGACCATGCCATCGGTGACGACATTCAGCTTAACCTTGTCAAAGGCGCGGATCACAGGTTTAGCACATCTGAATGTTTGGCACTGATCACATCGGCGATTGCTCAGGTTTCTTGAAGCATTTCCAAAAACCCGAGCGAAAAATTGTAAATATCGCCGGGCCAACGGGCGGAAATATAATTGCCGTCGCGCACAGTAAAACCGCGCTTTAGCTTTTGCATGCTATCGCGAAAAATCGGGTTTTTCCCTTTCAGGAAATCGTCGGGGGATGCCAGACTGGCGCGCACTTCGTCCTCAACTGGCGTTGGATAGGTCAGGTAATAATCCTGCATGGTATGTTTGGTGATGTTATAGGCGGTCAATTCCTGACGTTTCAGCAATGCCGTGGTTTTGCGCCCATGCAACACAGATTTTCCGGTGGTTTCATCAAGCGTGCGACAGGCCGCAATAACACCGTGGCAAATCGCGCCTACGGGTTTATCAGCTGCAAAAAATGCCGCGATATGGCCGCGCAAGATTTCCGATTCAAGATAGATCTTGATGCCCTTAGCATGGCCACCCGGCAGAATAAGCCCGTCAAAATCATCCATTTTGATGGCTGCATATTCCATCGGGTTTTGGAAATTCGGGTCTGTTATCATCGCGCCATAAGCATCTTGTGCGTCTTGACGGGCGATCAGCAGCTTGGCGACCATGCCAAAATAATCGCCGTGCAAAAGGTTTGCATCAGCCGCCCCCATGTTGCCGGTATCGGTGGCAAAATGCACATCAATGCCGGCCTCTGACAGGATTTTCCACGGGATAGCAACCTCGGTTGGGTCAAAATCGGTGGTGCTGGTGGCGATCAAAACTTTCATGACATCAGCACCCCGACAGTAACCAATGCCAGCCCGATAAAGGCAGTGCCAAGGGCGGCGGTATTCAGCGCCACCAGCATTTGCATCCGGTCTTTGGTGTCTTTTCCGGCAATGTCATCCCGTTTGACGTCTCGCGCCAGTTTGATGCAAAACCCCAACCCCCCGATGCCCAAAACAGCCAAACCCACACCCGCATAAATCATATATTGCATTATTGCCCCTCATGTTTTGCCCTAAATATTTCAGCAGAACAATTTAGGCAAGCTCGGTCTTGAGTGTGCAATGCGGAGCCGTTAATGTCGCGATCTCAAATTCAGGCAAACAAGGCAGAAAAATGAACGACGTGAGCGAACAAGACGAAATAGAATCAAGCACATACCGGGTAACCTCAGCCGAATTACGCAGCTTTGTAGAGCGGTTTGAGCGGTTGGAAATTGAGAAAAAAGACATCGCGGACCATCAAAAAGAAGTAATGGCCGAGGCCAAATCGCGTGGGTATGACACCAAAGTGCTTCGAAAAATTGTGGCGCTGCGCAAAAAAGACCCACAAGAAATTTCCGAAGAAGAAGCGGTGCTGGACATGTATAAAGAAGCGTTGGGCATGTAGGGCCACGGTTTGGACCTAACAACGCTCAACCTTTTTTACATCTTTATTGCGGCGCTGTTGGTCGGGTTTACCAAAACCTCGGTCGGCGGGGTTGGCATATTGGCGGTGTTACTGATGGCATTGGCAATTCCGGGCAAAGCCTCACCCGGGGTGCTGTTGCCAATGTTGATTGTCGCGGATATTTTTGCGGTGCTATATTATCGGCGTGATTGCCAATGGGGAATATTGCTGCGGCTTTTCCCACTGGCTGCTGTTGGGGTTTTTATCGGATATTTGACGGTTAACCTTATCCCTGCGTGGTTTTTTGAAACCGCCATTGGTGTGGTTATTCTTGTAATGCTGGCGCTGGAACTGGCAATGCCAAAAGGCCGGAAAACACCGTTTGGCGGTTGGCTGCTGACGGGTTTTGTAGGCATATTTGCCGGTATTGCAACGATGGTTGCCAATGCGGCGGGGCCGGTATTTGGTATTTACCTGTTGCAAATGGGGTTAAGCAAAAAAGATTTTGTTGGCACACGCAGTTGGTATTTTTTGATTGTTAATATGTTCAAAATCCCTTTTTCCGTTAATTTGGGCCTGATCACCAGCGACAGCTTGCAGCTTAACCTGATGTTTATTCCGGTTATTTTTGTCGGGGCATTTTTGGGTTATCGAGTGGTTGGTTATCTTAATCTGACCACGTTCAAATGGCTTATTCGCGGGGCGGTGGTCGTGGCGGCGGCGCGCTTGATTGCCTTTTAATGCACCCCAAAACCGAGCGCAGCGAGGCCACCACCCAAAGATTATCGGTTTATTGCGTCAGCAATAATGCCGATGATCGAGGGTTTTTCCTTGTCTCCTTGGCAGGGTCATTCGCTTGCGGATAACAGCGCGGTGTTGCCCCCCGAGGCCGTTGTGTCGATGCAGATATGGCGTTCCAGATGAAAACGCGCGGGATTATTTTGTTCATAAATCAACGGGATCAGCGGGCCATCGCGTTGGGCAAGCTGTCGGCGGATTTTTGCAGCGCTTTGCGCGTCACCCCAGAATGCCACCGCGTCAAATCCTGCCCGCTTGTCCAGATCCTTGGCCCCCACAGCAATAACCGCGCCGCACCCTTGCCGTTGCGCTGCTGTTACTTGCTGTTTGGCTGCGGCCATGTCTGGCCCCATGCAAAGAATAACCCCGCGAGGAAAGGCAGAAAGCTGGTTGCTTTCACCGGTTGGTCCGGGCAGGGACATGGTGCACAAAGCTTGGCCCACAAGACCCCGGGAGGGCCGCGAAACCGCGTCATCATCAGCCATATCCACCAAGATATTAGGGGTCGTAAAACCTGCCAGATAATTCGGCCCGCCTGCTTTGGGGCCGGTGCCTGAAAGGCCCTCGCCGCCAAAGGGTTGTGAACCAACTGTCGCGCCAATTTGATTGCGATTGACATAGATATTACCAGCCTTGATCCGTTCCACCACTTGCTGCACGCGGTCGTCAATGCGGGTGTGCAGGCCGAATGTCAGCCCATAGCCTTTGGCGTTTATTGCCTCAACCACCTCATCAATCTCGCTGGATTTAAAGGTGGCAATATGCAAGACTGGGCCAAATATTTCCTCAGCCAGATCAGCAATTCCTGATACACGGATCGCGGTTGGCGCGATGAAATTACCACGCGGGCAATTGCCAACCTGAAACAGAGCCTGCCCGCCGGCCTGCGCTGTTTCAATATGCGCGGCGATTTTATTATATGCGGCGCGGTCAATCACCGGCCCGACATCTGTATTCAGTTGCCACGGATCAGCGATGGTCAATTCGCGCATCGCGCCAAAAAGCATGTCTTGAATGGTGTGCGCCACGTCTTCCTGCACATATAAAATCCGCAGCGCTGAACAGCGCTGTCCGGCGGATTGAAAGGCTGATGCGATGATGTCACGCACCGCCTGTTCGGGCAGGGCTGTGCTGTCAACGATCATGGCATTCAGCCCGCCGGTTTCTGCGATCAGGGGCGCAAAGCCCGACAGATTTTCCGCCATAGCCCGATTGATACGCTGCGCTGTGGCAATAGAGCCGGTAAAGCACAGCCCATCAACCCGCGCGTCGCTTGACAGGGCCGCGCCCACAACCGCGCCTTGCCCCGGCAACAATTGCAGGGCCGTTTTTGGCACGCCCGCTTTGTGCAGCAATTGCACCGCGCGATACGCGATAATCGGTGTGGCCTCGGCAGGTTTGGCGATGACCGCATTGCCAGCCGCCAATGCGGCACTTATTTGGCCGCTGAATATTGCCAACGGGAAATTCCACGGTGATATACAGGCAACAAGGCCCAGCGCCGGACGGGTTTGATGGGCGATTTCATCCGCGTAATAGCGCAGAAAATCCACGGCCTCACGCAATTCACCAACCGCATCCGCAAGGGTTTTTCCGGCCTCAAGGGCCAAAAGCGTAAAAAACTCAAAGGCGTTTTGTTCAAAAAGATCAGCGGCGTTGCGCAGTATTTGACCGCGTTTTTTGTCGCTTTCATGCCATGGTTCGGCGGCTGCCAGTGCAGCATCGGTATCGTTGATAGTGGCTTCGCTTACTGAACCGATGGTCGCGTTATTGGCCGGATTGGTAACATCCAGTTTCTTGCCATCGCCTTGATCACGCCCGGCAATCAAGGGTGCTGCCTGCCAGAATTTTGCCTTAAAATCTTTTCGCCCGGTAGTGATACGGGCAATCACCAACGGGTCGGTAATGTCCCACCCGGCAGAGTTTTCCCGCTGGCCAAAAATACGCGCAGGTATTGGAATGGCCGGGTTGCTTGCCGCATCACCAAAGGAGTTAACCACATCAAACGGGTCAGCCGCCACGGCTTCGGGTGGGATCTCAACATCAACGATTTGATTAACAAACGAACTATTTGCCCCGTTTTCCAATAACCGCCGCACCAGATAGGCCAGCAAATCCCGGTGTGCGCCCACTGGCGCGTATATCCGGCAGCGGGTTTTCTGGGCTTTGTGAACAATGTCATGCAGGGCCTCGCCCATGCCATGCAGGCGCTGGAATTCAAAACCCTTGGCATCATCTTTCGCA
>CAZSSS010000104.1:0-586 GCA_964609255.1 uncultured Rhodobacterales bacterium | reverse complement strand
CGTTGGCCATTTCCAGAATGGCGGCAACTGTATGGGCATTATGGGTGGCGAATTGCGGGTAAATCCGCCCCGTCATTCCCAACAGCTTACGCGCACAGGCGATATAAGAAACATCGGTGGAGGCCTTGCGTGTGAATACCGGATAGCCCTCCAACCCCTCGACTTGCGCCAGTTTAATTTCCGTATCCCAGTATGCACCTTTGACCAGCCGCACCATAATGCGCCGATCCAGACGTGTAGCCAGCGCATTCAACCAGTCAATGACATGGGGTGCGCGCGGGCTATAGGCCTGAACCACGACACCAAAACCATCCCAACCCGCCAGCGACCGGTCACTTAGCACGGCCTCTATTACATCCAGCGACAGATCAAGCCGCGCCGCTTCCTCAGCGTCGATATTAAACCCCATACCGCCCGATTTTGCCAGTTGCGCAAGGCTGAGCGTCCGGGGCACCAGTTCTGCCATCACGCGGCGGCGTTTTGCATATTCATATCGCGGATGCAGCGCAGACAGCTTAACCGATATGCCCGGATTTTGCCGGATATCATCAGCGTTACAATTTCCGGAAATTGTGCTGATTGCACC
>CAZSSS010000103.1:0-6384 GCA_964609255.1 uncultured Rhodobacterales bacterium | reverse complement strand
CTGCATTCCTGCCGCCTGTTTAATCCTGAAACCAGCCAGCATCATCTCATAGATTCCGCCGAATTCGGGCCGCTGGCACCCTGGCGCATTTCCAATCACCTGTGGGAAGGCACATGGGTTAGTCATGCCAAAGTAAATTGGAAAAAACCCATACGTTATATGGTTTTTAAAGCCGTGTATCTGCTGCTTCGCGGCAAATATATCTCCGATGCGCAGGCCAAACAAATGGTAAATGGCAAAATGCTGCGCAGCCCGTTGCCAAAAAATGACCAGCCAACCATTGCCATCCTTATACCGCTCAGAAATGCTGAGCCGTATCTCGCCCGCTGTTTTGCCCTGCTTAATCAGCTCGATTACCCCAAAAACCACCTCAAAGTCACCTTTTGTGAGGGCAACAGCACCGATAATTCGGTTGCTATGCTGCAAGACCTGATCAAACAGCACAGCGCAAAATATCTATCCATGACGCTGATCCACCAACAAAATACCCTGAAAGTTACCCGCAAAACCCGCGATAAACCGTCCCTTCAGAAAAAACGCCGCAGTGCCATTGCAAAAGTGCGCAACCACCTTATCCAACACGGATTGGACCAAAACGATGATTGGGCATTGTGGATAGACGTTGACGTGGTGGACTATCCAGCCGACATTCTAAAAACCCTGCTGGCGACACATGAAAAAATCGTCACCCCGGATTGTGTGTTGGAAGAAGATGGCCAAAGCTTTGATATCAATGCGTTTTTGGATGTCAGCACAGGCCGCTATCATACTGATTATTATCGATACGCCCTGAACGGCATTTACCAACCCCGCTCCACCAATTGGTGGCGGCGACATTTGCACGACCTGCGCTATCTAAACCGCGTCCCTCTAACATCGGTGGGCGGCGCAATGCTTTTGGTGCACGCTTCTGTTCATAATGCCGGCCTAACCTTCCCCGAAATCCCCTATTGTGATCTGCTTGAAACCGAAGGGTTTGGCAAAATGGCCGGTGATCTGGGCGTCACGCCCATCGGTCTGCCTAATGTGCATATTTATCACGCCAAAGACTTGGGCATAGACTCATAGTTACAAATTACGATCGCGGCTAAATAGGCGGCAGCTAGGAACGTTCGTAATGACAGAGATCGCCAATCTTTGATACGGTTAATACAGCGCTCTAGCAATCACGAAGGAAATCAGCGTCATAGCTACGGCCTGCCAATGCGGTAACAAGCCGGATTCAGTTTTCTGTTCAGCCACAGCTCCCGCCCTGCGTGGGTGTTTATGTGAGTTGCATCCGCTGCCCGGCAGGTGATTATAGGGTTTGGTAATAGCTTCTTCATTCGTCCGTCCTTTTGAATGGGCAGACTCTTCATACACTGGAGGAGTTCTGAGGGCGCTGGTCAAATCGCATTTTGTTTTGTTCGCATTGCTATTTCAACATTGTAACATCGCGGCGCGGGAACGGAATCTCGATGTTGTTTTCCTTTAACACATCCCATAACGCCAAAAAGGTATCACCACGAACATTGGTAATACCGCTTGAGGGATCGCGGATCCAGAAACGCAATTTCAGATCAATTGAGCTGTCGCCAAAACCCACAATATGGCATTGCGGATTGGGGATTTTTACAATTCTTTTCACCCGGCCCGCTGCTTCTTTGGCGATTTCACGCACCAAATGTGGATCGCTATCATAAGCCACGCCAAAAGGAATATCGAGCCGCACCAGATCTGAGGAATGCGACCAGTTTACCACCTGCCCGGTGATCAGATCCTCATTGGGAATAAGGTGTTCCTTGCCTTCGCGGGTTACCACAGAAACATAACGCGCCCCAAGGCCGGTGATCCAGCCAAAGGTATCCCCGACCGAAATAACATCACCGGGTTTAATGGATTTATCCAGCAACAAAATAATGCCCGACACCAGATTGGACACAACTTTTTGCATCCCGAATCCAAGGCCAAGACCAATCGCACCAGACAGAACTGTAATGGATGTCAGATCAAATCCAACCGATTGCAGCGCCACAATAACAACCAGCGCATAAAGCGACAGGCGAACAAATTTCTCGGTTAATACTTTCATCGAGGGTGAAATTTCTTCGACCGGTTGCAAGCGACGTTCCAGAATATTAACTGCCCAGCGCACCGCTGTCAGCATGACCACCAAAGAAACAATCCCCTTTAGAATCATCCAAAGCGACAGGCGAAATTGCCCAAAACTGATCGCCGCTGTATCCAAAAGCAGCATGGCATTATCGGTGGCCCCCAATATTTCCAGCGTAATATACGCCCAAAGAGCAAAGCGGAAAAACCGCCGTGTCACTGGGTTTCGGATAATCCGTGCCAAAATCGCAACCAATGTCCATGCGGTTGAAACCGCCGCCCAAAGGCCAATCAAATAAGAATGGCTGGGCCAGGTGATATCCTGCATGATCAGGTAAATAACCCAGACAAACACAACATATATAAGCCCGCGCAAACGACGCACGATTGAAATCAGCACGCGTAACTGACCGGGGCGCATCCCTTCGAGGGTGTGCATCCAGCTGTCAAGCCTCGGGTGCAGAACCAGAAAAACCAGATGTGCCGTAACAAATGTCGCCAGCAGAATAATGATCTGATACAGACGCCATGGTTGATAAAGCGTCAGCACAAATGAATCCACCGAGCGCCAGAATTCCGATAAAATTGTGACTAGAATATCCAAAAACCGATGCCCCGCGCATTTGTTGATCGTCAACAATGTAGAAGCAAGCGGGCAAATCGGCAATCGCCTAATAATGCAGGACTTTTGGGCACCAGCCATCAGCATGCCATCAGTATGATTGAGAAAACCGGCCCCGCGGGCTAATGTTCAGTTTGATGTGCAGTTACAGGCGGTTTATTATGACAAAAAAATATCGCGTTTTACCCAAAACTGCCAGTGTTGCACACAGCCAAAATGACGGGAAACTGCACGCGCCATCCGCCATTCGCAATATCAAGGCAATTCTGCCTGCCATTACGCCGTTTATGCCCAAATCGGGCTGCGCAACCGAAATTGCTTCGGGCACCGGGGAACACATTTTGCGTTATGCACAGGCTTTTCCAGACATTATCTGGCAACCAACCGACATTGACACAGCGCGCCTGACCAGCATCAAAGCATGGGCGCTGGATGCAGGGCATCCGAATATTCTTGCCCCAAAACATCTTGATGCCGCCACCCCGGGCTGGGCGCGTGACTGGCCACAACAAGACGCAATTATTCTTTGCAATCTGCTGCATCTTATTTCCGCAGCCGAGGCCGCAATGTTATTGGCACAAGCAACCCGCGCATTGGCCCCAAACGGCGTTTTTCTGGTTTACGGGCCATTTCTGCGCGGCAGTGAATTTGCCAGCAACGCGGATCGTGAATTCCACAAAAGCCTGCATAGCCACCATGCCGACATTGGCTATAAATCGTTTGAATGGGTTCAGCAAAATCAAGCAAAAGCCGGGTTAACACCCAACCCACCAATTGAAATGCCGGCAAATAACCTGTTACTGGTTGCTCGGAAAGGTGACCCACTTGGCACAGATACAACCCAGCAATAATACAGTGTCACCAGCGGATACACCCGTCAGCTTTTATGTGGGGGTTCTGGCTGATGCTGTCATTATTAGAATAATGTCGCATCAGCTTAACGAACCGGCTTTGAATACCCCGCCCTCGGCCGCAGCCAGTGAAAATGCAGGGCGAAACCGGCGGGTTAACGCGCGGCGATACTAGCCGGGATAAAAATAGACATTTGAGGACGCGTCGGTAATATAACAGGTATCAGCCTGAATGTTCATCGTGCTTTGGCGGTATTGCGGGTTGGAAAATATCGCCCGCGCTGCGCTGGCCACTGCGCCTGTGCAGGCTGGAACCGTAATTTCCTGATACCCGCGATCACCCATACAAATATTATGATTTTGCTGGCGCAACACCGCGTTGGTATCCTCGGTATAAAATCCGACATAGGGCATCCAGTTGGTCACACTGTTATTGGGCACGTTTTGCAGCGCAATGGTGCGGCACTGAACGGCGTCCCGCTCAAAACGATCATAGCTGACATTTTGTCGAACATGAAACGTTTGATCAACACAACCGGCCGCAAAAATTGACAGGCCAACAGCCAGCATAACGGGTTTTTTCATTATAATTCCTAACATTTAAGGGTCGCATCAACCAAATTAAAATCCCCATCCACTGAATCGCGAACAACGCTACATCCGCTGGCAATTTCGATGGCTTGAATGGCAGCAACCCGAAAAACCGCCACGTCCGGCTTGCCGCGACTAACCCGGATGGCCTGCGCGGTTTGGCCGTTGCTGTAAACATCAAAGCTAAGCCCGGACACCATAACAGTTTCCGGCACAATACCACGATACAACACCGAAGGGGACGCGCAGCCAGCCAGCCAAAGGGCAGCAACAAAGATAATTTTACGCTGCCCCAAAGAGTAACCGCCATTTGAATATATTTGTGCCTATTTGGACAGGGATTGGTTAAAAGTTGGTTAACCCAACCCAACTGAATTGCGCCGAGACGCATAATCCGGCACGCCAAACCCACCGCGCTTGACATCATCGTCAACCTCAGTAACTTGTGCCGCAAAGCCACGAGGGCGACTGAAACTTCGTGGCAACAAGCAAAAAATTGTAAAGGGTGCCAATATGCTTAACAAATTTAAAACGCTGCTTCTTCTGCTTATTATTATGCCGAGTTTTGCATTTTCAGCCCCCCTTATCGCGGCACGATCTGGACCGATTTTGACATGATCCGCCCCGAAGATCCCAGCGTGTTTGAGCGCCTCGAACCCCGCGGACAAGGCCGCCGCGAAATGTTTGACCGGCGCGTCGATACTTGGATCACCATTCGCCCCTATCTGTTCCGCGCAACTTTTGCTGATGGCTTGCGGATCGAAGTGCAGGTTAACCCGGAATTTGGCAGCGCCGCTGAGGCCCAAGCCGAGGCAATGATGTATATGCACGCCGTCGGCCAGCTGCCGACTGTGCTTCGTAAACGGGTTAAAACCATCTGGATTCATCGCGGAAACTATGACCTCGGCGGCGGCAATGACAATATCCTGATCCACACCGATCGCGCCCGTGAATTCATTCGCGCCCGAAATTTTGAAGAAGCGCTGTTCCATGAGGGCACCCATACCTCCATCGACCCAAGATACAAAAACAACCGCGCATGGCGTCGCGCCCAAGCAGCTGATCCCGAATTCATATCCGAATATGGCCGCGACCATCCCGACCGCGAAGATTTGGCCGAAACCGGATTGATGGTCTATGCATTGCTGCACCACCCAGAACGCCTAAGCGCCCGAGGCCGCAGCATAATCGAAACTGCAATCCCCAACCGCATCGAGTTCTTCCGACAGTTCTTCCCCGAAGGCGAATCAATTTTCAAACGCCGCTAACCCCCCACCCTAAAGAATTAGTTGTTTGTTTGGAGTTTTGGTCTATATAATTAACTATCACGTTAGCAACAAAAATTGTGAGCTCCTGAATGTACGGTTATAAAGAACGTAAAGCTGCACAAGTGGCCGCGTTTTTCGCATTAAAATCCGGTGGAACAATAAATGTTCTTAAGCTGACAAAACTTTTGTATTTGTCAGAACGTGAAAGCATGTCTAGCTTCGATGAGCCAATGTTTTACGATCGCTTGGTTTCTATGGACTTTGGCCCGGTGACATCGATTACCTTAAACCTAATAAATAAAAATATCGAAAACAAACACTGGTCTACCTTTTTGGGCCAGAGAGTAGATATGGATATTGAGGTTACGCGAGATTTAGACCTCACGAAATTAGATGACCTTAGTCGCGCCGACCTTCTGATACTAAACAACTTGTGGAACAAGTTTGGCCATTTTGATCGGTTTGAACTTGCTAAATGGACTCACGACAACTGTCCAGAATGGCGAAATCCAAATGGGTCATCACTGCCAATTGAACATAACTACGTTTTCAAGTTTTTAGGCAAAGAAAATGCTGAAGAGCTTGCACATGATGTTTCTGCATATCGGAAAGTCTCGCATACATTTGAGACTTGTTAGAAATTGGATATAATTGCCGGAAATACTTTTTTGATTCCTTCAGGTCCGGCAGGCGTTTTTCACTTAGCAATTGTTTGCAGCGGCGAAATAGGCCCTCCCGACTTTCGGCTGATCGTAAATATTTCTTCAGTTAAAGAAAATCGACATTTTGACCCGACTTGTATGATCGACGAAGATCCTCACCCATTTATTAATAATAGGAGCTATGTACTTTACAGACACGCCGAGCAAAGAAGTTCCATTCATATCAATAAGTGCATCAACAAAGGTGAATACATTCAGAAGCCAGATGCCTCGCCTGAACTACTTGCGCGAGTTATTCA
>CAZSSS010000102.1:0-6433 GCA_964609255.1 uncultured Rhodobacterales bacterium | reverse complement strand
CTCCAGCAGCAGCGCCTCAGTTTCGGTTTGCGTGGTTAAAAACATCATCGAGGCCGTGGCCGAAATCATCCGGCCAATACGCGCCGAATGGCCGGTCTGTCGGGCATAAGACGCCACGCGGTTAACCAATTGCCGGGCCTTGCCGACGTATAAAACTTCGCCGGTTTCCGAAAGCATTCGATAAACGCCGGGGCTTGTATCAAGGGTTTTAAGGTAAGATTTAATGACCAAATGGCCGGTTGGCCGGGCCGGGCCATCACTGGCGGTGCCTTCCTCATCAAAGTTCTGATTTTGCGGTTGTTCGTCCATTCCACAAGCATAGATGATTCTTGGGGTCGCTGCACCTGCTCAAAACTAAAATCAAGAAAAAAGGAGTCCACCAAACCTGTGGATAACTCTGTGGGGGAAACTGCGCCACACAGCGCGTCGCATTGAATTCATTGAGTTTTAACGATTTGGGCAAAAATTAGGCAGTTTTGCAAGCCCTTGATAATGTTCAGTAAAATAGTTTATGTTGGTTAAAGCGCTGATTTTACTTAAGAAAGCTAACAGGCTTGTGATCTTGTGGGACAAAGTGGACAAGTTGGGTTGGCACCCTTGTTTTCAAACCACAGTATCAGCCTTGTTTATTTGATGCATTTTTATTCAACGCCGCGAATATCCGGGGTTTTCCATGCCAGATGCTGCCCGCCATCAAGGCAAAAAAGCTGACCAGTCAGCCCGTCAGAATCAAGAATAAACTCCAGTGTTCGGCAAATTTCGTCGGGGTTTGAACCGCGTTGCAAAATTGTGGCATTCCGTTGGCTGGCAAAATGTTCAGCGCTTTGCCGATGCCCCATCATGGTTGGACCGGGGGCAATTCCGTTAACGCGAATATCCGGTGCCAAACCTTGGGCCGCAGTTTGCGTAAACGCCCATAATCCGGCTTTTGCCAAAGAATAAGTCATGAATTCCGGCGTGAATTTCCGCACCCGCTGGTCAACCATATTTATGATATTAGCGGTCGCGCGTGGTTCATTGTTGCAATCCAAGGTCGCTTTTTGCGCTTGCGCTGCAAAAGCCTGTGTCAGGAAAAACGGTGCCCGCAGGTTTGACCCGATATGGCGATCCCAGCTTTCAGCCGTTGCAGATTCAATTGTGTCATATTCAAAAATAGAGGCATTGTTAATCAAAACAGTTAACGGTTTTTCCAAAGCATCACGCGCGCGTCCAACCAGTGCTTTGGTGGCTGCATGGTCCAGCAAATCCGCCTGCACGGTAATGGCATTGATGCCAAATTCGCGGGCCTCAGCGGCAGTTTTTTCGGCGGCGTCTTTGCTGCTGTCGTAATGGATAACCACATCCAGCCCACGCTTGGCCAAACGCAAGGCCATGGCGCGCCCCAACCGTTTTGCCCCGCCTGTAATCAGTGCCGCGCCGTTCATACCCTGCCTTTACAAAAGTTTGGCCAAATAGATCACGTATAGGCCCAGAAATGCAACTCCCCATATGCGGGTGATGGATAGGCGTGTGAAAATAAACACCCCAATAAGCGCTGAGGCGGCCAACATTACCCAGAGATGGAAATTCAGGAATTCTGCGGCAATTGGCAGCGGACCAAAAAAACTGGTGACCCCCATAATTGCCAACAAGTTAAACATATTGGACCCAATAACATTGCCAAGCGCAACATCCGATTGCCGCCGAATGGCCGCCATAACTGTGGTTGCCAGCTCTGGCAGAGATGTGCCAATTGCGACCAGCGTTAAGCCGATAATCTCCTGGCTCAGCCCAAAACGCGCCGCAATAATTACTGCGCCATCAATCATAAGCTGTGCGCCAACAGGCAGGCCAATGATGCCCGCAATAATAAATGCCCACATTTTCCATGTGGGCATATTGGGGTCTGCGTCCTCCAGATCAGCCAAAATATTTGCGTCAAGGCTGTCTTGGTTGCGACATTTCATTGCCGCAAAAAAGTTATCGGCAAGCATCACTCCGAGCAGCGCTAGCAACACAAAACCGTGCCATATATGCAAAGGCCCCAAAAACGCCAATGCAACAAAAATAACCGAGACCGCCATCATCATCACATAGATACGTTTTATGTCAGCCTTGCCGGTATCCAATGCATAAATCAGCGCCGGAACCCCAAGCACAAGCAACACATTTGCAGTGTTGGAGCCAACAACATTTCCCAATGCAATGCCCGGCGCGCCGTTCAGCGCTGATTGCACCGCAATCAGCATTTCGGGTGCCGAGGTGCCAAAACCGACAATTGTCACACTAACAATCAGCGCAGGCACGCCCAGTTTCAGGCTTAATGAAACAGCACCTTTGACAAGGAAATCACCGGAAAGGATAAGAAAAACCAGCCCCGCTGCTACAAAAATAAATTCCATCCGGTTACTTTTGCTTTTTCTGGCAGGTGCAGGGCGATTTTCCGATCAAGAATGCTCCGCAATTTTTGCATTTCAACGGGGGTTTTCTTTGGCCAATTTTGGGCACTCGCAATTTGCCAAACATGCCCAGAACCATCATGAATACAATAAAAAGAACCGCGACTTTAGCCAGCATTTACAGGCCAAACCGTGCCCATAGGGCGCGATCCTCTATTTGCCCTAAGACTGAGCCGGTGATCCGCGCCATAAACGGTTTCTTTTGACCGTGGTTGCGAAATCTTACTTTGTCGCCAAAAATTTCTTTCATTTTTGGCACCAGATGGCTGATCCC
Organism: uncultured Rhodobacterales bacterium; assembly: GCA_964609255.1. Classification (GTDB taxonomy): domain Bacteria; phylum Pseudomonadota; class Alphaproteobacteria; order Rhodobacterales; family Rhodobacteraceae; genus UBA3077. Next base: position 3,721 of record CAZSSS010000102.1, on the reverse strand, counting down.
GTCAGTCAGGCCGTTCTCAACCGATTTTTGGCCGATCCATACTTCGCCGCTAAACAGATTGTCACCAATCAGCTTTTCGCCGCGCCGCAATATGACCTGCGCAATAAAATTATCATGTATCTGTTTTTGCAAAGCTTTCAGGCGTTTTATATCCCCGTCCCGTTCGGGGCGAAAAGGGTCAAGCATGGATTTATCCTCGCCAGCGGTATAAACCCGCCGTTCCACGCCTTGTTTTTCAAGGAATTGATGGAAGCCGAACGAGGCTGAAATCACGCCGATTGATCCCATGATCGAATTATCATCAACATAAATCTCGTCCGCCGCAGTGGCCAGCCAATAGCCCCCGGAGGCGGCGACATCCTCACAAAAGGCATAAACAGGTATGTTTTTTTCATCAGCCAAACGGCGAATGCGCGCGGCAATCAGGGCTGATTGGGCCGGGGATCCGCCGGGGCAATTAATGGCCAGCGCCACGGCTTTTGGCCTGCCTTTGACAAAGGCTTTTTCGATCAACGGGGCCAGACCGGCATCGGTCATAGAGGCCCGACCGGTGCCGATAGCACCGCTAAGCCGGATAACCGCCACCAATGGCGGGCTTTTGAATAGGTCACGTAATTTTTTCATCCCCCTGATGTAAGGCCAAGCCAAGGCAGGAACAAGGGTGGCTTTTTGCATCTAGCCGAAAATAAAATCATCCTGTCTCCAATCGTTTTCGTTGATCGCCTGACCATCCATCGACCATATGCGAAAGATGTCATCACCAATTTTTATCACAGCCCCATCGATACGCGTGCGAAGAATCAAGTCATGATAACTGTAAAGCCCGGCAAAATTCGTAAAATCCAGCCGGTCAATGCCAAATTCAAAATCGGTGATTCTGTCGCGTTTGCCGTCATCGATAAATTCAAAAATATCCGCGCCTGTGCCGCCGGTTAAAATATCGCGCCCACGCCCGTCAACCAGCCGGTCATCACCCGCGCCACCATTCAGAATGTCGCGCTTACCATAGCCATAGATGGTGTCATCACCAGCGGTGCCGGTGATCGTATCCTTGCCCGACCCGCCTGTCAGGGTTGTGCCAACCGACAGGTCCAGCCTAAACTGGGTAAAACCATGTTCAGTGGGCGAACTAACAAAAACGTAAAAATCACCCCCAATTTCAACGACTTCCAAGTCTGAAATGTTATTCAGCGTGGTGTTAAAGTCATCAGCGATTACCGACAAAACCTTAAGCCGCCCCCGGTAATCAACTTCAAACAAGGTGATTCCATCATCGGAACCGGCCGCCAAAACAAAATTGCGCCCGTCTTTTTCAAAGGCTTCCAGCACGGCAATGCGCGCAAACCGGGTTTCCGAAATATCAATCATTGAATCGATCAGCTTTAGCTTACCGCCAACCGAAACACGAAAAACCAGCAACGTATCAGTTTCAGCCGAGGCCATCAGAACAAAAGCCCGCGCCCCCACCTGCATGGTGGCAATAGCTGTCGGCGCGTTAAAACCAACCACCCCGGGTTCAATGTAAAATGTCTGGGTCAGGGTGCCATTGGCGGCAACCGAATATACCGCCAGCCCCGTATCCCAGCTTGACGCGACAAACAAAAATGTCTTGCCCTGCAAAAACCCGGTTGCCATCACCGATACATCACCCAAAGCCGTTGTGCTGCTATCGGCAATAGTCTGGGGTAATGTCAGATCGCCCGACAAATCAACGGTATAATAATCCAGCCCCGAGGCCGTGGTTGCCGAATAAAAATATGTCGCCGCGCCAACCGTAACCGAGACACTGGCAACCAGATTGACAAAATCGCCCCCGACATAGCTGTCAGCCAAGGTAAATACGCCGTTTGCATCCACGGAATAAACAGCCATATTGTCGTCATAGCGGCCCATCGGAATAACATAAGTAATGCCGCTCATCACATAGCTTGTCAGCCCGCGCACATTGCCCGTGCCCGACCCTGCGCCAAAAATCACATCGTCGCTGGCCACCAGCGTGCCATCGTTCAATATTTCAAAGCTCGACAACCCGCCGTCAGCCTCGCCAGCCGCGACAACATAGCGCCGCGCGCCGATGCTGATGATCTCAAGATCAGACAAACCCATTAGCTGGCGCGCAGCCGAATCCAGCTGCGTGTCCAGCAACGCAAACCCCACTTGCATTACCCCACTCCGTATTACCCGTGGATCAATTTGGCGGGCAGGTCTTAACGGATTGGAAAATTAACCAATGTGTGGATTAGGTATTAAACAGAAAATGCAACACATCTCCGTCTTTGACTGTGTAAGTCTTTCCTTCTGAACGCATTTTCCCGGCTTCTTTGGCACCTTTTTCACCATCATTTTCGATGAAATCATCGTATGCTATGGTTTCCGAACGTATGAATCCGCGTTCAAAATCACCGTGGATAACACCGGCGGCTTGCGGGGCCATTGTGCCTTTGTGGATGGTCCATGCGCGGGCCTCTTTGGGGCCAACGGTGAAATATGTTTCCAGTTCCAGCAATTCATATCCGGCCTTGATCAAGCGGTCCAATCCGGCCTCGTGCAGGCCCATTTCCTCAAGAAACATGGCGGATTCTTCGTCATCAAGCTGGCTGATTTCTTCTTCAATTGCCGCTGAAATAACCACGGCTGCTGCACCTTGTTCCTTGGCCATTATTTCAACCGCTTTGGAATGCGCATTGCCCGAGGCGGCGTTTTCTTCCTCAACATTGCACACAAATAAAACCGGCTTGGACGTTAATAACTGTAACATTTCCCATGCTTTTTGTTCATCTTCGGCAATGTCCACCGCCCGCGCTGGTTTGCCATTTTCAAGCACGTCTTTTGCGCGTTCCAAAAGTTCATGTTGTAGTAAACTTTCTTTGTCTCCACCGCGAATTTTGCGCGAAAGGTTAGCAAGACGTTTCTCAATACTTTCCAGATCAGCCAGCATAAGTTCGGTTTCGATAACTTCGGCGTCCAAAACAGGGTCAACGCGGCCATCAACATGGGTGACGTCATCGTCTTCAAAACAGCGCAGAACATGGATGATGGCGTCACATTCGCGAATGTTGGCCAGAAATTGATTGCCCAGCCCCTCGCCCTTGGACGCACCTTTGACCAGCCCGGCAATATCGACAAACGCCATGCGGGTGGGGATGATCTTGGCTGATCCGGCAATCGCGGCCAACTTGTCAAGCCGTGCGTCGGGCACGGATACATCGCCGACATTGGGTTCAATCGTGCAAAACGGAAAATTCGCAGCCTGCGCGGCGGCGGTTTTTGTCAGCGCATTAAACAGGGTTGATTTGCCCACATTGGGCATGCCCACGATTCCGGTCTTAAAGCCCATAGCGGCCCCCTAAAATAAACAGGTTTTCGGGGCTTCTATGGCGATGGGCCAAAAGGATCAAGGCTTGGCTTGATTGTTGGGCGATTTTACCGCAAACCTTGGCCAAACATCGGAGCCATAATCATGTCACGCATCGCAGCCAAATTCGCCACATTAAAAGCCGAGGGAAAATCAGCTTTTGTGTCTTATCTGATGGCGGGTGACCCCGATTATGACACCAGTCTGGAAATTGTGCGCGGCCTGCCCGCCGCTGGCGTTGATATTATCGAACTGGGTATGCAATTCACCGACCCGATGGCCGACGGCCCCGCCATTCAACTGGCCGGACAGCGCGCGTTAAAGGCCGGAATGAACCTGAACCGCACGCTGGAATTTGTGCGGGAT
>CAZSSS010000101.1:0-6443 GCA_964609255.1 uncultured Rhodobacterales bacterium | reverse complement strand
GCGGCGCGGTAATCATCAGGTGATGATGCGCGGCACATTTGCCAATATCCGTATTAAAAATGAAATGCTGGACGGTGTTGAGGGCGGTTATACCAAAGGGCCGGACGGGGTGCAGACCTCTATTTATGACGCGGCCATGGCCTATAAGGCCGCAGGAACGCCGCTGGTGATTGTTGCTGGTGAGCAATACGGCGCGGGGTCCAGCCGCGACTGGGCTGCCAAAGGCACCAGCCTGCTGGGTGTGTCAGCGGTGATCGCCAAAACATTTGAGCGCATCCACCGTTCCAATCTGGTTGGCATGGGGGTTATCCCGTTTGAATTCACCGGCGATGACGACCGAAATTCGCTGAACCTGACGGGTGATGAAACCATCTCAATCACCGGACTTGAGGGCGATTTGAAACCGCTTTCCGAGGTGCCGTGCAGCATTACCTATGCTGATGGCACCGTAAAAGAAATCAGCCTCAAATGCCGCATCGATACCGAAGTAGAGATCGAATACGTCGAAAACGGCGGCGTGTTGCATTATGTTTTGCGGAACTTGGCCAAAAACTGATGACGCAAAACAATCTGAACAGCGCCCCGTTCAAAGGGGTGCTGTTTGATATGGACGGGTTGTTGCTTGATACCGAACGGATTAGTTTGCTGGCATTTGATCAAAGCGTGGCCGGGTTTGGCCTGCCAAATATGCGCCATGTGGTGCTGGCCTGCGTCGGGCTGCGCAGCGACACAAGGCGGGGCATCATTGAAACCGCGCTGGCGGGGCGGGTTGCCTATGATGATTTTAACGCAGATTACCGCGCGCGTAAGGCGGGGCTGCTGGCGGTGGAAATGCCGCTCAGACCCGGCGCGGCCAGCCTGTTGAAAACCCTGAATGATCTTAAAATCCCCTGCGCGCTGGCGACGTCAACGCGCACAAAATCCGCTGAGGCGCATATGGAACGGGCCGAGCTGGCGCAGTATTTTCACAGCATTATTGGCGGGGATCAGGTTGAAAACGGTAAACCCGCGCCGGATATCTATCATAAGGCCGCCGCGGCCATTGGCCAAGGCGCGGCCCATTGCGCGGCGTTTGAGGATAGCAATCCGGGCACCCGCGCCGCGATTGCCTCGGGTGCAACAACGGTGCAAGTGCCCGATATCAAGCCCCCCGATCCAGACCTGCTGGCCAACGGCCATGTGATTGCGCGCGATCTGCTAAGCGGTGCGCGGCAAATCGGGTTGATTGGTTAGAGGGCCAATTCCGAACCACGTGAATTTGATCCGGCAATACTAATTCTGGGCTTAGAATATCCTGCAACTTGTGCTAAACTGCACTCATGTTGAAATTTATTGATATCCCGCCGGTCTGGGCGTTGCTGGTGGCGATTATTGCCTGGGTAGTGGCCGCTTATGTGCCGTTGTTTTCGGTGCAGATCCCGATGTTTGCCTATCTGGTTTCTGGCGGGCTTGGCTTTGCGCTGGCGGGGTGGTCGGCCATTTGGTTTTTGCGCAAAAAGACCACAATTGAGCCGCGCCATGTGCCAACAACCCTTATTGTCGAAGGGCCTTTTCGTATTAATCGCAACCCGATTTATACAGGAATGATGCTGATTTTATTGGGGTTTTCCTTTTGGCTGGGAGATCTGGTTGCCATGCTTCCGGTGATGGTTTTTCCAATTCTGATCACCTCTCGGTTCATTATCGACGAAGAAACCCAACTGCGCAAAACATTCGGGACCGAGGCCGAGAATTACATTAACAAAACCCGCCGTTGGTAAAGCATAACACATTTCATCGCGAAGGCTTGAAGTGCATGTTATGTATGCTGCGCTTAGGATGTGGCTAACTGACTTGAGGATTCGTATGCGTTTATTTGTTTTTATTACCGCCTTGCTGTCACTGGCCCCTGTGGTTTCCAACGCTGAAAACCCCATTGTCGTGGAGCTATATACATCGCAAGGCTGTTCAAGCTGCCCGCCAGCCGATCTTGTGTTGGAACAATTGGTACAGCATGATTACGTTATCGCGTTGGCATTGCATGTTGATTACTGGGATTATCTGGGCTGGAAAGACGAATTTGCCGACCCTGCATTTTCAGCGCGCCAGCGCCGTTATGCGCGGGCATGGAACGAGCGTTCGGTTTATACACCGCAAATGGTTGTTCATGGTGAACAATATATGGTCGGGTCGCGGGGCGATGAGGTGCAGCGGCAAATAATGCAGCATGAAAACGATGTCGTAACCGTAAGTTTGGATGTTCAAATGCATGATGGCTCGGCAACGGTTTCTGTTGCTCCCAAAGGCCGGAATGTTGCGGCGTCAGCGGTATATCTGGTGGGTTATTCCAACGGTCAGGATGTTGCAATTGAACGCGGCGAATTGCGCGGGCGCACGTTGCATTATGTGAATGTTGTGCAAAGCTGGCAAACCGTCGCGAACTGGGATGGTGCCGCCGCAATTTCATTTCAGACGCAACATCTTGGTGATTTGAATTATGTTGTCATTATTCAAGAAGCAGGCCAAGGCCGGATTTTGGCAGCGGCACGTCTGACCCCGTAAATTTTTCCGCCGGTCAACCCTGCTGACCAGCAAAAAAACCTGTATAATAGCTGAAATAATGCCGCGTTCCCGTTTTCTTAGCGCCCGCGAATACGTGGGTCGAGCGCATCGCGTAAGCCGTCGCCAATGTAATTGACGCTCAGCACCGTTAGCGAGATCGCAAGGCCGGGCCAGATCACCCGTGCGGGGGATTGCTCCATAAAGGTGGTGCCATCAAATAATATCCGGCCCCATGTTGGAAAATCCGACGGAAACCCGAGGCCAAGGAATGACAGCGAGCTTTCGGTGATGATCGCCGTGGCGATACCAAGGGTTGCTGAAACCATGATTGGCGACATGATATTGGGTATGATATGGCGCGAAACAATACGCCGCGCGGGGGTGCCGATGCTGTTGGCGGCCAGAATGAATTCGCGTTCTTTCAGAGCCAGCACATCGCCGCGCACAATCCGCGCGGTTTGCATCCAACTGGTGATGCCGATGATAAAGACGATCAACATGAATATCCCGGCCTCGGGGCCAAATGCCGCGCGCAGCACGTCTCGAAACAGCATGATCACCACCAATAGCAACGGCAGAATTGGCAGCGCCAAAAACAGATCGGTCAAGCGCATCAGCGGGCCGTCAAGGCGCCGGAAATAGCCGGCAATAACCCCGACAACTGTGCCAACCAGCAGCGATAACAGCATTGCCGCCATGCCAACAGCCATTGATACACGCCCGCCATGCAGCAATTGCGCCAGCAGATCGCGGCCCAACTGGTCGGTACCCAGCGGGTGCGCCCAGCTAAGCTTGATCCGTTCCAGTATCTCTGCATCGGGGTTGTAATATTTGATGGATGTCGGGTCACTGAAGCAATCCAGTATTTGCGAACCCACAAAAAAGCAGCTGGTCATGGCGCTGGATTTCTTGGCGATAATATCGGGATATTGGGGGTCAAGGGTCCAGATCATCGGGCCAATGGTGACCGCAAACAAAATCAGGCCAAAAACCACCATGCCGATCATCGCCCCTTTATGGGCGCGAAACTGGGTCCACACATCGCTCCAAAGCGACCGGTTTTTGCTGGCTTCTTGTGTGTCGATACTACTCATAGCGGATCCTCGGATCTAGCAGGCCGTATAGAACATCGGCAACAAGGTTAAACAGCACAATCAGCACCGCAAAAATAAAGGTAAGGGTTTGCACCAGCGGGGCATCAGCGCCCTGAATACCAAGGATAAGCAATTGGCCAAGCCCGTTCACCCCGAATATTTGTTCGGTGATGATGGCGCCGCCAAACACTTGTGGCACGCTAAGGGCAATCACCGTAACCACCGGGATCATTGAGTTGCGCAACACATGCACCAACAAAACCGTTTGTTCGCGCATGCCTTTGGCGCGGGCGGTGCGCACGTAATCCTGGCTGAGGTTATCCAGCATCGAGGCGCGCATAAACCGCGATAATTGCGCCATATTATAAAGCGCCAACACCATTACCGGCATAAACATTTGCCGGATTTGCAGGCCAAAGTTCCCCCAACTGTCGACCTCCAGCAACGTATTGTATTTGGACGGGAACCAGAACCAACTGTCGGTGGGCACAATTGTTGAGAAAATCACCACGGCTAATACGCCGGTGAAAAAGGTGGGGATTGAAAAGCCGACCATGGACACAAAAGTGCCGATCTGGTCAAACCAGCTATATTGTTTATAGGCCGAGATCACCCCGATAGGCACCGCGATCATGATGCTGACCACATAAGACATGCCGATGACCCACAGGGTTTGGGGCATGCGCTCTCCGATCAGGTCAATGACGGGAACATGCATGGAAAAACTGCGCACCCGCAGGCGGTTTTCGCAATCGCCAATGCACAGATTGAAAAACTGTTCAAACATGTTGATGGGTTCGTTGACGAAAAACTGGAAGCACCATTTGTAATATCGCACATACATGGGCGCATCGAGACCGAGGCTCGCGCGGATTTTTGCACGCACTTCGGGTGAAATGGTCAGGGGCAAATCGCCGGTGGGGTCATTGGGGGCCAGATCAAGGATCAGAAAGATAATAAAGCTGATAAACAAAAGCGTCGGGATCGCAAAAAGCAATCGCCTGAAGGTATAGTTAAGCATGGAACGCCTCGGTATATGAGCTATGTTTCAAGAGTGAAAAATGCCCCGCGAAAAACCGCGAGGCATCAATTTTGGTATGGTGGTTATTCGCCACGGGTCCAGGTTGCCGCGTTCCACATTTCGCTGTCCCAAGTGTTGAGAACAACACCTTGCAGGGAATTTGCGTGTGCCGAAACGGTGCCACGGTGGATCAACGGGATGATCGCGCCATACTGAACCAGCATGTCGTTCATCTGTTTGACGATGGTTGCACGATCTTCAATTGCTGATGTCTCAGACAATTTAGACGCCAACGCATCATAATCCGCACTACAATAACGCGGCATGTTGTTACCCAACCAGCCGGTTTCAGGGCGCGGAATATCCGCACATACCCAGCTGTTCATGTAGGTTTCTGGGTCGGTGCCGGTAAAGTTGTTGGTGAACATCTCAACATCCGCGAAATGCTTCAGATAGGTGTCAGGCGATGCCGGATCCCCCCCAAAGAACACGCCCGCATCAATGTTGCGCAGCTCGGCTTCAACACCGATTTCTGACCACCACTGTTTGACCAGCGCTTGGGTGTCTTGACGCACCGCATTGGTGGATGTTTGATACAGGATCGACAGACGCACGCCGTCTTTGGCGCGAACCCCGTCAGAACCAATTTCCCAGCCCGCCGCATCAAGCAGCGCGTTGGCACCGTCGATATCTTGGGTCAGGCATCCGTCATTGGCGGTAGAGGCATAAATTGCCGGTGCTGCCAACACGTTACAGGTCGGACGACCCGCTTGGCCATAACCAACCTCAACCAGAATTTCGCGGTTGACGGCCATGCTTAATGCTTGGCGCACTTCGGCGAATTGCAAGAACGGGTGCGGCCCGCCTTCACGGGTGGAGCGTAGTTCCCCGAGGTCAGCACTTGGATTGGTCAAGTTGACCAAGATACGTTCAACCGAAGTACCAAAGGCCGAAACAACAGCGCCTTTGCCCGCGGCTTCCATGTCTGCCAGAACGGTTGGGTCGATTTGCAGGTTCCATGCGTAATCAAATTCGCCGGTTTGCAAAACAGCCCGTGCCGCAGCGGTTGCGTCGCCGCCGCCCTTAAAGGTCAGGGTTGCAAATGCCGGTTGCGATGGCACCCGGTATTCGGTGTTGGCGACATAGGTCACCACGTCATTTGCGCGGAATTCGTCAACCACAAAAGCACCAGTGCCAATCGGGTGGCCGTTGGCCTCGGTGCAGGTTTGTGCCGCGGTGCCGGTGCAGTTTTCAAACTGGGCTTTTTGGATGATCGGGCTGATCATGCCAACAAACGGGCCATACGGGAATGGTTTTGGTTTGCTAAAGGTTACGGTGACCGTCAGTTCATCCGTTGCAACAACACTTTCAACATCGGAAAATGCGATCTCTTGGGCGCAGCCGCCTTCGGGGTCCATGCAATAAGCGGCGCTGAAAACCACGTCTTCTGCGGTCAAGGCGCTGCCGTCAGACCATTTGATGCCCGGGGTGATATTCCATGTGATGGTGGTCAGGTCTTCGGAAATACCGCCATTTTCGATGGTTGGAATTTCGCTGGCCAACCATGCCACCAAATTACCGTCTTGGTCATAGCGCGCCAGAGGCTCCAATACCAGCGAAGCGGCGTGGATGTCTTTGGTGCCCCCCGACAGGAACGGGTTCAGGCCGGAAACGGCTTGCCAATAGATAATGTTAAGATTGCCGTCACGGCCTTGCGCCATGTGGCTTTCGGCGGTGGCGCTGGTTGAAAGCAGTGCCGCACCAAGGGTGCATGCCATAAGATGTTT
>CAZSSS010000100.1:0-6475 GCA_964609255.1 uncultured Rhodobacterales bacterium | reverse complement strand
CAGAAAGGTGCCGACCAACGCCCCGCCGATCATGCCGCCAAGAACCGCTGGCGGCTTGTCGATCGAGGCCATGGTTTTGATAATCCCCAAAACCGCTGCCACAATACCAAGTGCGGGCAGCCCATCGGCCATAACCTGCAACGCGTGGCTGGAATGCAGGCTATGGGCCGCATATTCATCCATGCGTTTTTCCAAAACCTCCTCAACCTGATGCGGATCGTCATAATTCATTGAGGCCGAACGCAGCGTGTCACAAATCAGACCCACAGAAATCTTGTCTTTCTGGATCTTCGGATACTTGCCAAAAATAGCAGAGCTTTCCGGCTCCTCTATATGACCCTCAAGTTCAACGGGGTTTTCGCGGCCAATCCGGATCAGCGAATAAAGCAGGCACAGCAAATCCTGATAATCCTGCTTTCTCCATTTATTGCCTTTGAACACTTTGCCCATGTCTTTAAGCGTGTGTTTGACGGCTGACATATCATTGGCGATTAAAAACGCCCCGACCGCCGCGCCAATAATAATCATCATTTCAAACGGCAGGGAATGCAAAATAATGGCCATTTTGCCACCGGCCAGGATATATCCCCCGAACACCATGCTGAAAATCACAATTATACCAATTATACCGCCCATTTGATCACCTCGTCCTAAGCCCTGACAGTTCTGTCATCTAAAATGATAATGCAGCCCCGAGGGTTAAAATTCCCTCAAGGTTCGACATTATTCGCGAGGCGCATTGGCATTGCGACCTGCCATAACCACACTGATGGAATATGCCAGGTCCGAGGGCAGCTCAGCCATGATATTTGCTGCTGAATCCGGCCGCATCCGCGCAAAGAAACCTGCGGCAAACTGAATGTCCATCGTTTCAAATATTCCGGCAGCGTCGGTTGGTTTCATGCGCTCATATACTTCGGTAAGCTGCGCCACATCGTTTTCAGCGGCGTCATCCGCGATGGCCAACGTTGCTGCCAAACGTTCCTCTGCGCCGCGCAGCGCAATCAATTGTTCAGAGATTCGCGCCTCGGCAACCTTGAGAGTTTGCTCACGGCCATCAATATACGCTTCTCGTGTGGCAATTTGTTCTTGGCGCGTTGCAATCGCTGCTAGCAAAACCGAAGGTTCCCCCATGGGTTCGCAGCTTGCCGCCGTTTCCGCCATGGCAACTTCTTCAACATGGGGTGCCGCATTACCATAATCGCGCCTGCCGCCCATTTCCTGCGCAAATGCAGGTGCCGAACCCGCAAACCGCACGGCCCCCGATGCGACAAAGCACACAATAATCAGCGAAATCGCGCCGGATTTTGCGCGATTAATAGGTAAAATCTTAGACATCATTTCACCGCCGTCATGACTTTTTGCAATGCGTTCAGCAAATCAGCGCGGGTTGCGGCGTTGTCCTCGGCCTCAATGGCTTCCAACAGCGGCTCCTGCGCTTGGTTAAGGACCGATTTAATGTCGTTATCAGACGCGTTTTTATTTCGCGCCCCTGTCATATCGACTTTTTTCGGGGCTTTGCCGCGTTCATGAACCGACACCATCAGTAATTCCAGCCGCCCGGCTGCAATTTCGGCGCGGCTGGTTATATCCACCAGTTCATTCATGCTGGCACCCGATGCTTTGGTGGCTGCCCGCACCGAGGCCTGAATTTCGTCCACCTGCAAAGAAAGCGCTGAAATCGCGCCGCCAAGCCCCGAATCAAGCCGCATCAAGTTTTTGATTTTCACCGATAAAACATAACAATAAAGCGCGGCGGCCAATGCTGCTGCAATTAACAATCCATCTGCAATAAGTTCCATCCGAACCTCCCTATCCTAAAATAAATTCTGTAATCAGCAAATCGCGAACCTTGCCTTGGCCCGTAACAACCTGAATGCGTCGCAGCATCTGGGCGCGCAGCCTGTCAAAGGATGATGGCCGCGCCAGCTCCTCCTCTGATACGGCCCGCAAATAGGTGTTCAACGCGTCGGTTATACGCGGCATAACCAGTATAATTTCATCCGCATAAGCCGGATCAACATCAAGTTGCGCAGAGAATCGCAGGAATTTTGCGTTGGCAGAATTGCCCAGCGAAATAATCAACGGTTCCATTTCGATAAACATGATATCGGGTAAATTTCCCGAAGAAACTGCACCGCCACCATGCCCGTCATCTGCGGGTTCACTGGCGCCGTGGTCCGAATCAGCGGTTTCCGAATCACCCTTGGGGCCTAAGATCAGCCCGGAATAAGTTGCGTAAAAACCACCGGCACCCAGCACAATTGCACCAACCACCCCCATTAAAAGGCCTTTTTTTCCGCCTTTTTTAGGTTTTTCTTCAGTTTCAGCCTTTGGATCTTCTGCCATCTGCACATCCTGCACAATTTTTTCTACTTTCTTTTCTTAATCCGCTTTTGGCTAACCAATTGTTAAAAGTGTTTGCGCAATGTTCCATAAATTCAGCGCGCATCAGAATGATCGCGTCAATTCGAACAGAACGTGAGAAAAATATGTGGACAACACTTGAACCGCGAAAAAAGTTTATTTTTGTTTTGGCTGCCGTGGCTGCTTTTGTCGCGCTTTTGGGGCTGGTGCGGGTGGCCACCTCGCCAAACCTTGCGCTGCTTTATGCGGGGCTTGATGCCAGTGCCGCCGGCGACGTCATCACCAAGCTGGAGCAAAGCGGCGTTGTTTTTGAAATTCGCGGTAATGCGATTTACGTTGATACAAACAGCCGCGATCAGGTTCGGTTGTCGCTGGCATCCGAAGGGCTGCCCACCTCCGGTATTGCCGGTTATGAAATTCTGGACAATTTATCCGGTTTTGGCACCACCTCACAAATGTTCGACGCTGCCTATTGGCGCGCCAAAGAAGGCGAACTGGCCCGCACATTGGTGGCCTCGCCCCAGGTTATCAATGCACGGGTGCATATCGCCTCGGGCTCCAGCCAACCGTTCAGCCGGGGGAATACCCCGACGGCCTCCGTGTCGTTAACTGCCGCCAGCGGCGTTCTATCCCCCGCCTTCGCTGAGGCCGCAAGATTTATGGTGGCCTCCGCCATTAACGGTCTCGCCCCTGAGGATGTGGCCGTCATTGATTCCGCTTCCGGCGTTGTTGTTTTGGCGGGCGACATCAGCACCACGCCGTCAATCGACGGGCTGGACAGCCGCGCCACTGCCATGAAAGGCAATATTGAACGGATACTGGCCGCACGTGTCGGGCCGGGAAATGCCATCGTAGAGGTCATGATCGACGCCAATATGGAAGCCAAAACCGTTTCGGAACGGATCATCGATCCCGAAAGCCGTGTTGTCATATCCTCCGAAACCCAAAGCGATTCGGACGCATCCAACGGGTCAGGCAGCGGCGCGGTAACCGTCGCCAGCAACCTGCCCGATGGCGATACCAGCAGCGATGGCAGCCAGTCGTCGCGCAACCAGAACAGCAACAGCGAACGCATCAATTACGAGGTGTCGGAAACCCTGCGCGAAACGGTGTATCAACCCGGCGAGATCCGCCGTATTTCCGTTGCAGTGCTGATCGACGGGCAGTTTATTACGGATGATAACGGCCAACAGGTTTGGGCGCCCCGCCCCGAACCCGAATTGATCGCACTTCGTGAACTGGTTCAATCTGCGGTGGGGTTTGATGCCAGCCGTGGCGATGTTGTAACCCTCCAATCCATGGAGTTGAGCCAAACGCCCGTCGCCGGAACATTGGTCGAAGAATCAACCGGATTTTTATCCTTGAATGCCATGTCGCTTATCCAGCTTGGGGTGTTGTCGCTTGTTGTTCTGGCGCTCGGCATGTTTGTTTTACGTCCGCTATTGTCCAGCCAGCCGCCGTTGCCACCGCTTGCCGCGGATGCAGCGGAACAATTTACCCTGCCAGACATGGGTAATGTTATGGCACTTGAAAACAACACCCCGCCAACGGCCGTTGAAATGCTGCGCACCGCCATGTCCGAACGCTCGGATGAAACCAACCGGCTTTTGCAAAGCTGGATCGAAGCCCCAGAAAATGAGGAGGTCACCGCCTGATGTGCGCCCTACGACTTGAATGTTTTACCAATACAACGCCCGCCGACAGCGAGCCAATTTCCTTGTTTGATGCCTTTGCATCCGAAAAGGACATGGCTTTTTCCAAAGGTGTGAAAAGCGGCGCAAATGCCGCCAGCAAAGCTTATGAAGCGGAAAAAATCCGGTCACTCGCCCCAATTCTTGAGGCAATAAACGACATGAATTTTTCCCTGATTGAATCGCGCCATTCTGCGTTGAACAGCTTTCAACCCTTGCTCAAAGCATTGCTTGACACAACGCTGCCCGCAGCCGCATCAGCGGGGTTTTCTGCGGAAATAGTCGCGCGTGTGATGGGAATTCTTGAAAAATTGCCCGACGAAGTCGTAATTGTGCAAGTGCCCGGTGATTGTGTCAGCGCGGTAACGCAGATGCTGTCCGTTAGCAGTCAAAAATGCGAAGTGGTCGTAGGTGATGAGCTTGGCCCGCTTCAGGCGCGCGTATCGTGGAAATCAGGGTTTGAAAGCATTGATGTTGGCGCGGTGATTGCCGCGCTTGATTCTGCTGTGCAAGAATTTTTTGAAACAGAACACTTCCAGAAAGCAGGGGATCTTCATGCCTGATACTGACACCACAGAAAAAACCGCACCACCCGAAAACAACGCGAGTGTTGAAAATGCATTTTTTGGCGTTCCGGTTGGTATTACAGTCTCGGTTGGTAAGGCCAAACCGATGATTGCCGATTTGCTAAAGCTGGGCCACGGCTCGGTTATTCCGCTCGACAGCCGCATTGATGACCCGGTTGAGATATTTATCGGCGATAAACTGATCGCGCGCGGTGAATTGCAGGAAATGGATAACAGCGACAAACTTGGCGTTCGCCTTACCGAAGTGATTGATCTGCACGATGGGTTCTAAAACCGGCTTTGCGGCCCTGATATTCCTGCTTTTCTGCTCACCTGCCTTTGGCCAATCGGTTGAGGTCTCGTTGGGTGATGGCGCATTGTCATTGCAAACCGTGCAGTTATTCATGGTGTTAACATTGCTAAGCCTGGCGCCTGGCATTGCCATGATGGTTACCTGTTTTCCGTTTATGGTCACGGTGCTGTCGATCATGCGACAAGCCATTGGTGTGCAGCAAGCCCCGCCAAATATGATGATTGTCAGCCTTGCCTTGTTCTTGACATGGTTTGTTATGGCACCGGTTTTTACCGAAGCCTGGGAAACCGGGGTTGCGCCATTGCTTGATAATGCCATTGATACCCAAACCGCGCTTGATAACACACTGGCACCATTTCGTGTATTTATGGAAGGCAGGGTTCAGCAGGAAACTGTTGAATTAATGCTGAATTCTGCCTCGCAAGATTTTTCATCAGAACCAGAATTGCCGTTAAGCGTTCTTGTGCCCTCGTTTTTGCTCAGCGAAATCCAGCGTGGTTTTGAAATCGGGTTTCTGATTTTCCTGCCGTTTCTGGTGATTGATCTGGTGATTGCAGCGGTGCTGATGTCGATGGGGATGATGATGGTCCCCCCCGCGGTGGTGGCCCTGCCCTTTAAGCTGGCATTCTTTGTCATCGCTGATGGCTGGTCGCTTATTGCCGGCGCGCTGGTGCGCAGCTATTCCTGATCTGGGTTAGGCCATGCCGCTTTGCATTGCGCCCGATCTGTTGACATAAACATCGTATTTCCGGCGTTTATGTCACCATCCGTTCTGACGGGGCCGCGTTATTTATTGCACAATAAATTCTGCATGCAGCGCACCGGCGGCTTTGATGGCTTTTAATATATCGATCATATCACGCGGCGATACACCCAACGCATTAAGCCCCTCGATAACCTCGGGTAATGACACCGCTTCCTCAACCAAAGCAAGGCGCGTGTTTTCGCCTTCGTCAATTTCTATGGTGGTGTTGGGCACCACGATCGGGGTGCCGCCAACGGTAAACGGGTTGGGTTGCACCACAATCGGGGCTTCTTGAATACGCAAGGTCAGGTTGCCCTGACTGACCGCTACTCGTGAAATTCGAACATCAGCACCCAATACAATGGTGCCAGAGCGTTGGTCAACAATCACCCGCGCCCGTTGCTGTGGCGAAACCTCGATGTTTTCCAGCAAGCTTACCAAATGCGCAGGTGACGGCGCATTTGCCAAGGCCAAATTCAGCCGCACCGTGCCCGAATCGGTCATTTCGGCAATCGGAACACCAAAGCGTTCGTTTATCGCCCGTTCAATCCGTGCAGCGGTGGTAAAATCCGGGTCGCGCAATGCCAAACGCATCTGACGCATTTCGGTAAAATCAAAGGCAATTTCACGCTCCACCCGGGCACCAGCGGGAATAACACCAGCGGTTGGCACCCCTTGGGTTACCGACCCGCCATCACCCTCCGCTGAGAAACCGCCAGCAATAACCGACCCCTGCGCCACCGCATAAATTTGTCCGTCTGCCGCATTAAGTGGCGTCATAATCAACGTGCCG
>CAZSSS010000099.1:0-6478 GCA_964609255.1 uncultured Rhodobacterales bacterium | reverse complement strand
CAATACCAATGTGCCCGATGAACACCGGCGGTTTTGCGTGATCGGGGCCAAAGGCATGGTTGAGGGCGATTTTGTGCGGGGCTATTTCAAGGTTACAGATGCCCGCACTGGCGATCGGTTGGCGGATATTGATTACAATGTGGGTGAAACCAAACTTACCGGGGCGCATTACGGGGCTGACGAAATGATGGTGCAAGATATCGTGGCGCATCTGCGCGGCAGTAACGAAAGCCTGCCGGTTGGTGTTGTTGACGCCATGGTGGCAGGCATTGCCGCGATAGCATTGGATGAGGCCCGCGAGACGGGCAAGGTTGTCGATCTTACGCCATATTGGCAAAAATTTGATTCATATAAACTGAGATAAAAACATGACAAAAATACCGGGCGCCTTGATGCGTTCTGAAATTAGCGAAGCACCGGAAAAATTCGTTGCGATGGTGAAACGTAGCGTGCAGAAAATTGCTCCGGGGCGGGCGATATACACCATTGCGCGCGGCAGTTCAGACGCCGCAGCCAATATCCTTTCCTATGAATATATGCGGGAGCTGGGCATCCCGATGACCACCCTGCCGCCCTCGGTGTTCAGCCTTGGGAACGGGGTTGATATGGCGGGCGCAACCGGCTTGGTTATTTCACAATCCGGCGGCAGCAGTGATTTGGTTAAGGCAGGCGCAGGTGTTAAGGCGCGGGGGGGAGCATTGGTTGTGCTTACCAACACCGCTGGATCCCCCGCCTCCAAGATCGCGGATATGTGCATCGATATGGAGGCCGGGCCTGAATTGGCTATTCCGGCCACCAAATCGGTGATTGGCACGCTTGCGGCGGGCATGGCTTTGCTGGCGGCAATTAAGCCTGCTTATGGGGAAACATGCGCAGCGGCAGCCGTTGCAATGGCAAATGTTTCAGGCAAAGAACTGCCTGATCATCAAGCGTTAGAGGACGCATTGGTTGCCTCCAATTCCATCTATGTTATCGGTCGCGGCTGTGGCTTTGGTGCCGCCCATGAAATTGCGCTGAAGCTCAAGGAATGCGCCGCCCTGCATGCCGAGGCCTATTCCAGCTCCGAAGTATTGCACGGCCCGCTGCAATTGGCGACCAAACCGTTAACCGTATTGATTCTGGATACCGGAGAGGCAAACACCCAAGAAAGCCTGAACACCGCCGAAGCACGATTCAAAGCCGTTAACGCGCCGGTTTTCCGGGTGCGCCCAAGCGACCTTGGCGTTGATGAGGTGTCGCCAGCCACGGCAGCAGCCGTGCTGCTTTATGCGCTGTATCCGGTGGTCCATAACGTGACAGTCGCACAAGGAATGGACCCGGATACACCGGAAACTTTGGCGAAAATAACGGATACTGTTTGATGGCACTGCAAGACTGGGCAACATACCGAGAGATTAACCAGCAGCCGCACATTTGGCGGCTTTGGGCGGATGAATTTGGTGCGCAGCTTAACCTGTTGCGTGATTGGGTTGCCAGCCAAAATGCTGACGAAATATGGCTTTGCGGGGCTGGAACCTCGGCTTATATCGGTGATCTGATTGCTGCACATCTGGGCGCTGACCCGCGCCGGATCAGGGCGATTGCCACCACTGATCTGGTGTCTTGCCCGCAGAATTTTATCCGTGACGGGCTGACCCCGCTGGTGGTTTCATTTGGCCGCAGTGGTAACAGCACCGAAACCATCGGAACATTGGACATTCTGGACCAGTTATTGCCCGCCGCACCGCGTTTGAATATTACGTGCAACGCCAAAAGCGCCCTTGCGACCCGTCAGTCAACTGGCCCGCAGCAGGCCATTATCCTGCCCGCCAAATGTCATGACGAAGGTTTTGCCATGACCTCTAGCTATACCACAATGTTGCTGTCGGCATTGCTGGTTCTGGATGAAACAACGTCAGCCACTGATCTGCGCCAGCTTGCTGATGCGGCTGATATTTTACTGCCAAAACTGTTTGCCCATAACATGGATATGCCCGAACGGGCGGTGTTCACCGGTTCGGGCGCGCTGGCTTTTGCAGCGCGCGAATCCGCGCTGAAAGTCATGGAACTGGCGGCTGGCGATATTCCCAGCATCTGGGACAGCAATCTTGGCTTTCGCCACGGGCCAAAGTCATTTGTTAATGCAAATACCCATGTTTTTGTTTTCCTGTCCGGCCATGGTTTTACCGGCCAATATGACAGGGATCTGGCGGCTGAGGTGCGCGACCAGTTTGGGCCAAATTCAACCACTACTCTTGGCAGTGAAAACGCTGATATTATCATACCTGCGCAAAATAATGACGCGCTGACCTCGGTGCTTTATGTGCTGGTGGCACAGGTGCTGGCAACGCTGTGGTCGCACGAATTAGGCCTGAATGTTGATAATCCGTTTAAGGGGCGCGGCACGCTGACACGGGTTGTCAGCGGCGTGAAACTTTATCAACCGGGGGCGCTTCAGTGATCCATGCGGCGGGCATAGATTTGGGCGGCACCAAGATAGAGGCCTCGGTGTTTGATGCCGGTTGGGCCGTGCTGGAAACGCGGCGCGTGCCAACCCCCGGCAATTATGCCGCGTTGATCGATGCTTTGGCGGATCAAGTCAACTGGTTGCAGCAGCATTCCGCGAAAACATCAGTTGGTGTTGGCGCGCCGGGGCGTCACGATAGCAAAACCGGGTTGGCATTTATGGCCAATGTCGCAGCTGACGGCCACCCTATGCGGGCGGATTTGAAAGCCGCGACAAAAACAAATATCAGCTTTGGCAATGATTGTGATTTATTCGCGCTGTCAGAGGCAAAACTGGGCGCTGGTCAGGGTTTTGACACAGTTTTCGGCCTTATTCTTGGCACCGGCATTGGTGGCGGTATTTGTTTGAACGGTGCCTTGCACCAAACCCCAAATAACACAGCCGGAGAGGTCGGCCATCTGCCGATCTCAGCCAGTCTGGTTCAAGAGTTTGACCTGCCGATATTGCAATGCGGCTGCGGTCGCCATGGTTGTTATGAGACGCTGGGCGCGGGGCCGGGCCTATCGCGACTGGCTGAAATGCTGTCAGGGCAGACCATTCAGGCGCAAGAAATAGCAGCGCGCAACGGCAAAGAAATGCACATCTGGACACGGATCATCGCTGAACTTATCGGTGCGCTGCAACTGACAATTGACCCGGATTGCATTGTTTTGGGCGGCGGTTTGTCCAATATTCCCGATGTTGACCAAATTCTGACCAAAGCCATTGAAAACGCCGGGCTGCGGGGGGCATACCCGCCTAAAATCAGCAAAGCCGCCTTTGGCGACAGCAGCGGCACCCGCGGCGCGGCGCTGTTGGCGTTTAAGGAACGGATGGCGCAAACATGACCGATATTTTACGCCAGATAATTCGCGATAACCGCGCCGGACAGATCAAAGCTTTGCCAAGCGTTTGTTCCGCGCATCCCGATGTTTTGCTGGCATCTTTGCTGCTGGCACAAGAACTTGACCAGCCAATTATCATTGAGGCAACCAGCAATCAGGTTAATCAGGATGGCGGTTACACAGGCATGCGGCCCGCCGATTTTGTGGATTTTGTTACTGAAATCGCCACGGGGATCGGGTTTGATACAAAACAGATCATTTTTGGCGGTGACCATCTTGGCCCGCAGGTCTGGCGGGCGCAACCGGCAGAAACAGCCATGGCCAAAGCTGAAATTATGGTGGCAGAATATGTGCGGGCCGGATTTACCAAAATCCATCTTGATTGCTCAGAAGGGTGTGCAGGCGAACCTGCGCAGGTTGATGATGAAACCAGTGCCAGCCGCGCCGCGCGATTAGCGGCGGTATGTGAACAGGCCGCTGTTAATCCAGACGCGCTGTCTTATATGGTTGGCACCGAGGTTCCGCCACCGGGCGGCGCGCGCATAGCAGAACACGAACCCGTGCAAACCACAAATCCCGCAGCCGCAACAGCAACATTAATCAAGCATTTCGAAGCCTTTGATCTTGCCGGTATCTCAGCCGCTAAAAACCGCATTGTTGCACTGGTTGTTCAGCCCGGTGTCGAATTTTCGGCTGATCATATCGACAGGTTGCCGGCTGAAAGCACTATGGAATTACGCGCTGCATTGGCTGGGTTTGACGGTGTTTGCTTTGAAGCTCATTCAACAGATTATCAACATCCGCAGGTTTATCATGATCTTGCAAAGATAGGTTTCGCCATTCATAAAGTCGGCCCTGCTTTGACATTCGCCTTTCGAAAAGCTCTTTATGCGCTGGATGATATTTTGGAAAAGTTGGATATTTCGCATCAACCGATTGCAACAGGTATGGAAAAGCTGATGCTTGAAAATGATGGATATTGGCGGTCACATTATCATGGCTCTGAACAAAACTTGCGCTTTTTGCGGCATTATTCCTATGCGGATCGGATCAGATATTACTGGACCAACCCAGCGGCGATTGCAGCGGTTGAACGGGTGTTGGCGGCCGCCAATAATGCAGATATTCCCCAACCGGTTTGGGATCAGGTGTTTTGTGCCAGAAACAAAGAACGCGCCGAGAGGCTGGAGCGGGCCGGTTACCCCTTTGCAAAAGCAAAAGTATTGGCAGAAATCCAATTGGCGCTGGTGCCGTATTTCTTTAACAATGCACAAGGGCTTGCGTGATGAAGGATGTTCACGAAAGCTGGTTCTGCGCCTCGGGGGTATTTGATGGCAAGGTGATGCTGGATGATTATGCGGTTAAACTGACAGATGGTATTGTTACATCGTTGGCTCCGCAGGCAGAAATCGGGGACAGCGCGCCAAGAAACAATATTGACGGAATAATTACACCGGGTTTTTTTGATATTCAGGTCAATGGCGGCGGCGGGGTTTTGTTTAATACGGCACCAAATAAACAAGGTTTGGCAGTCATTTCAGAATCGCTGTTTGCGGCGGGAACAACCCATTGGTTGCCAACGGTTATCACCGACTGCCCCAGCGTAATGGCCAGCGCCTGTGATGCAATTTTGGAGTCCTTTGGCACAATGGGGATAATCGGCGTTCACATTGAAGGCCCGCATATTGCATTGGAACGTAAAGGCACCCACAAAAGCCACTGGATCAGGCCGTTTGATGCGCATACCTTGGCGCAGATAACACGCCTGCGGGCCAATAATATTCCAGTATTACTGACGGTTGCACCCGAAACCATGAAACCGGGGGAGGTTAGATCGCTTGTGGAAATGGGCGTGGTTATCTCCATCGGTCATACAAACGCAAATGCCAGCCAGACAGTGAAAACCCTGAATGAGGGCGCGCAGCTTTTTACCCATTTATTTAATGCAATGTCACAGATCGAAAGCCGCGACCTGAACGTGGTTGGCACGGCCATTAACAGCACGGATTATTGTTCAATCATTGCGGACGGGCTGCATGTTGACCTTGGTTTGCTGGGTCTGGCAATTCGTGCGCGCCCCAAACAGGACCGGATGATCCTTGTGACCGACGCCATGCCGACGGTTGGTGGTTCCGATGAATTTGAACTTTATGGAAATATCATCAAGTTGCAAAATGGCAGGCTTATCAACAACGAAGGGTCATTGGCAGGGGCCCATATTACCATCGTTGAGGAAATCAAAAACCTGGTTGAAAAGGTTGGCATACCACTGGACCAGGTTTTGCGTATGGCCACGTCAAACCCGGCCAGCCTGATGGGTGTTGACGCCACAATTGGCACAATACGCGTTGGTCAAAAGGCTGATCTTATTGCAATTTCGCCGGACCTGACTAGATCATATAAATTGCAATAAACCTGCGCCCCAGCAAATTAACTGCGGTGTTTGCCGTGCATTCATTTGGGTTTGCCAACCTGACAAAATGCTGACGTCTTGTGTCAGACAACTGTTATCTGCTGTCAATTAGTGTGGGTGCTACAGGCGTAAAGATTCGCCTTTAGAAAAGGAAAGTATGATGACCGAACTAGTTGAAAAAGATACAAAGACAATTTCTCGTCGCAAAGCATTTGCACGTTTAGGCGGAATGGCCCTTGCGGTTTATACGGTGCCTGCGGTGACAACATTGTCGATGGCGCAAGCCTCCAGCGGTGTTAGCAGCGTTTCAAACGGTAACAGCAGCGTAAGCAATACCAGCACCCCGAGCGACAGCAGCGCGTCAAGCGTAAGCACTGCATCAGGGGCGACCACCCCCAGCGTTGCAAGCGCGCCAAGTTCACCAAGTGTTGCAAGTAAGCCAAGTGTGCCAAGCACACAGGATGTTGTTGACATTTGTGGGCCAGAAAATCTGGATGACCCAACCTATACGAACTGCCTGATTGAAAACGGCTTTGTGCTGGACTAAGATTGGCCTTTCAACACCAAAACCCGTCTCTGGATGATTCTGGATGCGGGTTCCTCGACAGGTCTGCTATTTTTGGGCTAGGATGATGTCTGGCCCCACTGGCTCTCAGCGCAGGTTAACATGCTGTGTAGGTCGATGAACCATTTATCATAGAAGCAATGACTGAAATGAAACCAGAAGAAATTACA
>CAZSSS010000098.1:0-6502 GCA_964609255.1 uncultured Rhodobacterales bacterium | reverse complement strand
TGACATTCTGGCGGGGGCGGTAAAACGTGGCAAAGCCACACCGCAACAAGCCGCGCAACACCGCGAAAATTTCGCTGTTAGCAGCGATTACGCTGATGCCAGCACCGCCGATTTGGCCATCGAGGCGGTTTTTGAGGATTTATCCGTCAAACAATCGGTTTTTGCCCAATTGGCGGCGGTCATGCGTGCTGATGCCATTCTTGCAACCAACACATCCTATCTGGACCCTGTGCAGATATTTGAGGGGGTTGAAAACCCGTCGCGCTGTGTAGGTCTGCATTTCTTTAGCCCGGCCCATATCATGAAATTGCTTGAAATTGTGCAAATGCCCGATACGGCGCCGGATGTGCTGGCAACGGGGTTTGCCTTGGCTAAGCGCTTGCGAAAAACTGCGGTTCTGGCGGGGATATGTGACGGGTTTATCGGTAATCGCATGTTGGCGGCCTATCGCCGTGCGGCGGATTATTTGCTGGCGGATGGCGCGTTGCCTGCGCAAATTGATGCGGCGATGCGCGGATTTGGGATGCCGATGGGCCCTTATGAGCTGCAAGACCTCACGGGGTTGCAAATTTCCTGGGCCAATCGGAAACGTCTTGCGCCAACCCGCCCATCTGCTGAGCGTTATATTCCTTTTGGTGATATGCTGTGCGAATTGGGCCATTTTGGCCAGCGCAGCGGCCAAGGCTGGTATGTTTATACTGCGGGCAGCCGCACCCCGTTGCCAAACCGGATGGTTGATAAAATGATCACGGATTATGCGGCAACAAAAGGTATCACGCGGCAAAATTACAGCGACGCTGAAATTGTCTCGGGGCTGATGGCGGTGTTGGCCAATGAGGGCGCGTTGATTGTTGAACAAGGTATTGCTGAGGATTTTGCGGCCATTGATATGGTTAAAATTGCCGGATACGGCTTTCCGCGCTGGCGCGGTGGCCCGATGCATTATGCACGCGAAACCGGCTGGCAGCATTGCGCGGCAGCCATGCAACTGGTTGCCGTGCAAAGCCCGAAGTCGTGGAAACTGGCTGATTATAAGGGATTATCATGATCAATATTGAAAGCTATGTTGCGGGGAACTGGATTGCCCCCGATGAAACGGCTCGGGAGGTTGAGAGCGCGATAACCGGCGCGGTGATCGCGCGTGCGGGTAATGCAACGCTTGATTTTCAAGCCATGCTTGACCATGGCCGTGACGTGGGTGGTGCGGCTTTGCGGGCCATGACATTTCATGATCGCGCACATATGCTAAAGGCCTTGGCGACATATCTTGGCCAGCATAAATCAGCGCTGTATGAGCTGTCTTTTGACACTGGCGGCACGCTGTCTGACCATAAAATCGATATTGATGGCGGTATTGGCACGATGTTTGTTTTTGCCTCCAAGGGGCGGCGTGAAATGCCTGACGGGCATGTTTATAATGACGGCGCGGTTGAACAGTTATCGCGGGATGGCAGTTTTTTGGGTCAGCATATCTGCACGCCTCTGCGCGGGGTGGCGGTGCATATAAATGCGTTTAATTTTCCGGTGTGGGGCATGCTTGAAAAACTGGCTCCGACGCTTTTGGCGGGGGTGCCTGCCATTGTTAAACCTGCGACATCAACTTGCCATGTGGCTGAGGCCTGCATGCGTATCATGCTTGAAAGCGGTATTCTGCCAGCGGGCGCGGTGCAGTTGATTTGTGGCGGCACGGGGGATTTACTGAACAGATTAACCGGGCAGGATGTGGTAAGCTTCACCGGTTCTGCGCGAACCGCGCTAATGCTGAAATCAGCCCCGCATATTTTGCAAAACGCCATTCGTTTTACGGCTGAGCAAGATAGCCTGAATGCCTGTATTCTGGGGCCGGATGCGGTGGAAGGCAGCCCGGAATTTACCCTGTTTATCAAAGAAATAACGCAGGAAATGACCGTAAAAGCCGGCCAGAAATGCACCGCCATTCGCCGGATCATTGCGCCGCAAGCAATGGTTTTGGCGGTGCGCGATGCCTTGTGCGCAAGTCTGGCAGCGGTAACCATTGGTGATCCGCGCAGCCCTCAAACCCGGATGGGACCGCTGGTTTCAATCGCGCAAAAACGCGATGTTCTGGCGCAGGCGGCGCGCCTTGGCCAGCAGGCTGATCTGGTTTTTGGTGCGCCGGATTTTGTTCTTAACGGCATGGAAGACGGTGCGTTTGTTCAACCGATGTTATTTCATTGCCAAAACCCCGATACCGCCCCGATTGTCCATATGACTGAGGCATTTGGCCCGGTTTCGACCCTGATGGGGTATCGCGATGTTGCCCATGCGATTGAGCTGGCTAATCGGGGTGGCGGCAGCCTTGTGGCCTCGGTGATCACCAATGACCCGGCGATTGCCCGTGAATTTGCGTTGGGCGCGGGGGCGTTTCATGGGCGGCTTTATTTCAATAACCGTGTGTCGATGGCTGAAAGCACCGGCCACGGCGCGCCTTTGCCCCATATGACCCATGGCGGCCCCGGCCGTGCGGGGGGCGGCGAGGAACTGGGCGGCATTCGTGCTGTGCTGCATTATATGCAACGTAGCTCCGTGCAGGGCAGCCCTGATATTCTGGCGGCAATTAGCGAAACATGGGTCAAGGGCGGGGCTGAAATTGCACCGGTCTCACATCCGTTTACACGCCGTTTTGATGATCTGGAAATCGGCGAAACGCTGCATACAGATACGCGCCAGATCACGGTCAAGGATATTGAGCATTTCGCCAGTTTCACTGGTGATAATTTCTATGCCCATATGGACGAGGACGCCGCCCGCAATAACCCGTTTTTTCCGGGTCGGGTGGCGCATGGTTACCTGCTGTTATCTTTTGCGGCGGGTCTTTTTGTGCAACCGGACCCCGGCCCGGTTCTGGCCAATACCGGCCTTGATAACCTGCGATTCATGAAACCGGTGCAACCCGGTGACAGCATTCAGGTGCAATTGACTGTGCATAAAAAGACCCGCCGTAATGACCAATACGGAGAGGTGCGCTGGGCGGTTTGCCTGACCAATCAGCATGCTGAACCGGTGGCGACATATGAATTACTGACCATGGTTTCTTATTGATGCACACGGCTGTATAGGTTCGATATGTCCAACACTGCCTTTGAAAATTCGCTTGCCGCGTTGTTACTGATCAAGGATCAGCGGGTCTGGTCACTGATTGTTACGCTTTTTGGGGACATGGCGCAGGCTGAGGGGGAGGTTATCTGTGGCTCGGTTTTGTCTGCGGTGGCGGCCAAATTGCGCCTGAAACCCGAGGCAACCCGCGTGGCCTTGCACCGGTTGCGCAAAGACGGCTGGATCAGCAGCGAAAAATCTGGCCGCCACAGTTTTCACAAATTAACCGAATTTGGCCAAAGTCAAAGCAGCAAGGTTAGTGGCAAAATTTATGCGGTGCGCGGAAATTTGGCTGATGACTGGCATGTTTTGATTGCTGCGCCGATGGCCAAGGCGGCGGTCTCGGGTTATGTGGCGGCGCGCCTTGAAGACGGATATGTCGCGCTGCGCCCCGGCGTGTTTGTTAAACAGGGGCCGTTGCGCGATGGGCAGCAAGGCTTGTGTCTGGCGGGTAATAACACGCCAATTCCTGCATGGATAAAAGCCGAGGTTTACCCGCCAAAAATGCAGGATTCATACGCGATACTTTGCAAAACATTGCTGGTTGTTAACCAGAACTTGCGCGCGCCCTCCGAATTATCGGCATTGGAAATAATCGCGCTGCGGGTATTAATTGTGCATCATTGGCGCAAATTGGCCTTGCGCAGCCCCGATTTGCCCGACGGGTTTTTTCCCGATGACTGGCGCGGTGCGATGTGCCGGAAACTGGTGCATGAGGTGCTGGAAAAACTGCCCAGACCGGTATTGGCATCTGTGGCATCTGTTTGATATGTTACATAGTTTTGGTTTTCGGTAAATTCTTGTAACATTGATGTTGCGCCAACCGGGCAGCGGCGTTATCTTTGGCTTAAAGTAAGGAAAATCTATGGACGCATATATTTGTGATGCAACCCGCACGCCGATTGGGCGTTATGCTGGGGCTTTGTCCTTGGTTCGCACCGATGATTTGGCGGCACTGCCAATTGCGGCGCTGATGGCGCGCAACCTTTCGGTTAATTGGGCTGATCTGGATGATGTAATTCTTGGCTGCGCCAATCAGGCGGGTGAGGATAACCGGAATGTTGCGCGCATGGCGGCGCTGTTGGCGGGGCTGCCGGTGGATGTGCCGGGGGTGACGCTCAACCGGCTTTGTGCTTCGGGGCTGGATGCGGTGGGCATGGTTGCACGGGGCATCAAGGCGGGTGATTATGATCTGGCCATCGCTGGCGGGGTCGAGAGCATGAGCCGCGCCCCCTTTGTTATGCCCAAATCCGAGGCTGCATTTGCGCGGGCCAATAGCGTTTTTGACACCACCATCGGCTGGCGTTTTGTGAATCCTAAGATGCAGGAACAATATGGTATCGATTCAATGCCCCAAACCGCTGATAATGTGGCGGCGCAATATGGTATCAGCCGCGCTGATCAGGATGCTTTTGCGGCGCGCTCACAATCGCGTTTTGTGGCAGCGCAGGCGGCGGGGGTGTTTGCGCAAGAAATCACGCCGGTCAGCATTCCGCAGCGCCGCGCTGATCCGGTTATATTTGACACAGACGAGCACCCGCGCCCCGGCACGGATGCGGATAAGCTGGCCAAATTGCGCGGCATTAATGGTGCGGAAATGTCTGTTACGGCGGGCAATGCCTCGGGGGTTAATGATGGCGCGGCGGCTTTGCTGCTGGCCTCAGAACGGGGTGCTATGGCAAATGGGTTAACCCCGATTGCCCGCGTTGTTGCCATGGCCGCAGCCGGGGTTGCGCCGCGCCTTATGGGCATCGGTCCGGTGCCCGCCACCCGCAAGGTATTGGCCAAAGCCGGCCTGACGCTTGCTGATATGGATGTGATTGAATTAAACGAGGCATTTGCCGCCCAAGGTCTGGCGACGTTGCGCGAACTGGGTATTGCTGACGATGCCGCCCACGTAAACCCCAACGGGGGTGCCATTGCGCTGGGCCATCCGCTGGGCATGTCGGGGGCGCGCATGGTGATGGCAGCCGCCCTTCAGTTGCAGCGCAACGCCGGGCGATACGGGCTTTGCACTATGTGTGTCGGGGTTGGGCAAGGCGTAGCGCTTATTCTGGAAAGGGTCTGATATGTATGCTCAAATGGTGAAAACCGACGGTAAAGCGGTGAAAACCCGTGCCCAGATGACCCTGCAGGAATTGGCGTTTCAGGACCACATTGATGCTGACAAGAAAATCGAACCCAATGACTGGATGCCCGAGGCCTATCGCCAGACCCTGATCCGCCAGATCGGCCAGCACGGCCATTCCGAAATTGTCGGTCAATTGCCCGAAGGCAACTGGATTACCCGCGCCCCCACATTGGAACGCAAAGCGATTTTGCTGGCCAAAGTGCAAGACGAAGCCGGTCACGGGCTTTATTTATATAGCGCGGCGGAAACGCTGGGCGTCAGCCGCGATGACCTGACGCGCGATCTTTTGTCGGGCAAAATGAAATACTCCTCGATCTTTAATTATCCGACGCTGAACTGGGCTGATATGGGCGCGGTCGGCTGGCTGGTTGATGGCGCGGCGATTGTTAATCAGGTGGCCTTGCAACGCACCTCATACGGCCCCTACAGCCGTGCCATGGTGCGCATCTGCAAAGAGGAAAGCTTTCACGCCCGCCAAGGCTTTGATATTATGATGAAAATGTGCGCGGGTACTTCTGCGCAAAAACGCATGGCCCAAGACGCGCTGAACCGTCTGTGGTTTCCGGCCTTGATGATGTTTGGCCCCTCGGACAAGGATTCGGTGCATTCGGCGCAATCCATGGCGTGGAAAATCAAGGTGATGACCAATGACGAGGGCCGTCAGAAATTTGTCGACCAAACCGTGCAGCAGATTGAATATCTGGGGCTTGATCTGCCCGATGCGGGCATCAAACTGAACCCGGATACCGGCCATTATGCCTATTCTGAGCCGGATTGGGCGGAGTTTTTTGATGTCATAAAAGGCAATGGCCCGTGCAATACCGACAGGCTTAAGGCCCGTAACAAAGCATGGGATGACGGCAAATGGGTGCGCGACGGGTTGATGGCTCATGCGGCCAAAAAACACCGGATCACAGCACAGAACGGGAGCAAAGAAAATGAATAATGACTGGCCCTTGTGGGAAGTATTTATCCGTGGCCAACACGGGTTAAGCCATCGCCATGTTGGCTCATTACATGCGCCTGACGCTGATATGGCTGTCAAAAACGCGCGCGATGTTTATACGCGGCGCAATGAGGGCATCAGCATTTGGGTGGTGCAAGCCGCGCAAATCACCGCCTCGGATCCGGGGGCCAAGGGGCCGCTTTATGAACCCGCGCACAGCAAGGTTTACCGGCACCCGACGTTTTTCAACATCCCCGATGATGTGGGGTCAATGTGATGGAACCGTTGTTCCAGTTTCTGCTGCGCATGGG
>CAZSSS010000097.1:0-6511 GCA_964609255.1 uncultured Rhodobacterales bacterium | reverse complement strand
TGCACGCAAAAATGGCCGGAAAGCCCCCACAGGATTGGGCGCGGTTGACGATATTTGTGAATACCCAGCGTAGCGCGCGCCGCTTGCGTGACTTATTGGCAGTTGGCCCGACGCTTTTGCCTGATATCCGGGTTATCAGTGATTGGGCCAAAACCACCCATATCGGGGTGCCACAACCGCCCGATGCCTTGACCCGTCAGCTATTGCTTGCTGATCTGGTCGGCGTTTTCCTGGATAGTCAACGCGATCTGGCCCCTAAATCAGCCATGTTTGATTTGGCAAAATCGCTGCTGGCACTGCTGGATGAACTGGATGGCGAGGGCCAAACCATTGATGTGCTACAACAAATTGACCCTGAGGGGCTTTCCGGTCATTGGCAGCGCAGCCTGACATTTATGGAAATTCTGAATGATTATGTTCAGGCCCTGCAAGGGAAAATGAATGGCACAGAAGCGCGCCAAAGGGCGGTTGTTGCGCTGATTGCTGCAAAATGGGCTGAAACACCCCCCGAATACCCTGTGATTATCGCGGGCTCTACGGGGTCGCGGGGGGCGACGGCATTGTTTATCAAAGCGGTTGCAAACCTGCCACAAGGGGCGGTGGTTCTGCCCGGATTTGACTTTCAGATGCCCGCGCATATCTGGCCAAACCTGACCGAGGAACACCCGCAATTCGGCTTTGCCAAACTTGCTGAAAACGTGGGTTTTACCCCTGCAACAATGCCGCTTTGGCATAATTCATCCGCCCAGAACCCTGCTCGAAACGCGCTTGTGTCGCTGTCATTGCGCCCCGCCCCCGTGACCGCCAGTTGGTTGACCGAGGGGCCAGAACTGTTGCCTGAATTATCAACCGCCTACGATAACATAACCCTGATCGAAGCCCCCAACCCGCGGATTGAGGCCACAGCGATTGCAATACAATTGCGCCAAGCCCTGAACAATAACCTGAAATCGGCGCTGATAACCCCCGACAGGGTGCTGGCGCGCCGCGTTGCATCAATTTTGCAACGCTGGGACATCGTGCCCGATGACAGCGCTGGCCAACCCGCGCGGCTTAGCCCTCCGGGGATGTTTTTGCGCATGATTGCCGGCCTTTTTAACACCAGGTTAACAGCGTTGCAGCTGCTGGAAATTCTAAAACATCCGTTGTGCAGCATTGGCGAGCGCCAAAACCATCTTGAGCTGACCCGCCAGTTGGAGCGCTCAGAGCTGCGCGGCGGCCCGGCATTTGTTGATTTTGGTGATTTTGATAACTGGGCGCAAAAACACGATGCGCATATCTGGCTGGAGCCGTTAAAAACCCTGCTGGGGCCGCTTTTGCATCTGCCAAAGACCACGCTTGCCAATTGGGCAAGGATGCATCGCGATATTGCGCAGAAACTCGGGGGCGATGATTTATGGCACAAAGAGGCGGGTCAGGTGGCGCTTGCAACCCTTGAATCGCTTTGCGAAAACGATCATCAAACCAGTTATACCGCGGCGGAATATCAAGCATTGTTTAACAATGCCGCCAGTGTTGAGGTCCGAACTGACCCGGTTCTAAGCCACCCGGATATTGCCATTTGGGGCACGCTGGAAGCACGGGTTCAGTCGGCTGACCTTGTCATTCTGGCGGGGCTGAACGATGGTATCTGGCCGCAGATCAACCGGAATGATACTTGGCTTAATCGTGACATGCGCAAACAAATCGGCCTGCAATTACCCGAACGCCGGATCGGGCTTTCGGCCCATGATTATCAGCAATCAATGGGGGCTGCGCAGGTGGTTTTGTCACGCTCCACCCTTGACGGAGAAGCGCCAACCGTTGCGTCACGATGGCTGATGCGGCTGCTGAACCTGACTGAGGGTCTGGGCGAACAAGGCGTTGATGCCCTGAAAAATATGCGGGCGCGCGGGCAGGAATTGCTGGCTTGGGCCAACATCCTTGATACGCCCGATATACCGGTTTCACCCGCGCAACGCCCCGCACCTGCGCCGCCAGTTGCCGCGCGACCCAAGCAGCTTTTTGTCACAAATATTGAAACACTGATCCGTGATCCTTATGCGATTTACGCCAAAAATATTCTGAGGCTGCGAAAGCTCCGACCTTTGGTTCAGCAACCGGATTATCGGGTCAAAGGCATTGTTTTGCATGAAATTCTGGAAAAGTTCATTTCCGAAACCACAACAAACTGGCCGCAAAACCCTGAAGGGCTGTTTGACCAAATTCTAACGGATATATTGCAGAAAACCACGCCATGGCCCGCAAAACGGCGGTTGTGGCGCGCAAATTTCCTGAGCACCCGCGACTGGTTTCTTACATCTGAGCAAGAGCGTCGCAGTATTGCAGCAATTGCACAGCTTGAAGCAACCGGCAGCATTAATCTGCCCGGCGGTTTTGTCCTGAGCGCCAAGGCCGACCGGATCGATATTGACCCGGCGGGCAACCTGCTGATTTATGACTATAAATCCGGCGCGAAACCATCACAAAACCAGATCCGCCAGTTTTCGGTGCAATTGCCGCTGGAAGGGCTGATTGGCGAAAATGGCGGCTTCGATCTCATCAATGCAACAGCCATACGGCGCCTGCAACTGATTTATCTGGGCGGCAAAGGCGACACCATCACATTTGAGCAACAAGATATTGCCTTACACAATATCTGGGAAAACATCTGCGATCTGGTTGGCCGGTATCAAAGCCAAAGCGCTGGTTACACCGCAAGATTGCGCCCGGAATTAACCAGTTTTGAAGGCGATTATGACCATCTTTCGCGGCGCGGCGAATGGGAAGACGGCGACGGTTTCACCGTGGAGCAGGTGCCATGAGCATTGAAACCATAGCGCAGGCATCAGCCGCACAAATTCGCGCCGCACAACCCGATGTTTCCAGTTGGGTCGGGGCCAATGCCGGTTCCGGTAAAACGCGGGTATTAACCAACCGTGTGTCACGGCTGTTGTTGCGCGGCACCGATCCTGCAAAAATTTTGTGCCTGACCTTTACAAAGGCCGCTGCCGCAGAAATGCAAAACCGGTTGTTCAAGCAATTGGGCGCATGGGCAATGCTGCCCGACGCTGAATTACAATCAGCACTGCGCGACCTTGGTGAAGCCGCGCCAACGGGCAAAAATCTTGATGCGGCACGCACTCTTTTTGCACGCGCACTGGAAACGCCCGGAGGGCTGAAAATCCAGACGATCCATGCTTTTTGTGAGTCTCTTTTACATCGTTTCCCGCTGGAGGCGCGAATTTCACCAGAATTTCAGGTTATGGATGATCGTCAATCCGATGCGTTGCGCGCTGATGTTCTGGATATAATCGCGCAAGATCATCAGGATATGTTTGATCGATTTGTAACCGTGCAATCAGGTGATCCGTTTGATTTTTTGCCCGATATTCTTAAACATCAGGAAAAATTTGAACATGGCTTTGATGCTCCGGCAATGCTTGATGTTTTGGCGGTTGAACCGGATATAAACGCCGAAACCATGTTGGCGCGGGTGATGTCGGGTTTTTCTGATCTTGAAATATCCGGTCTGGCCAAGGCCTTGGTTCACGGTGCCAATAAACATCAGGTTGAGGTCGCAAAAATCCTGTCTTTGCTGGATGAAATCCCCGCCAAGGCGGCGCTTTTGCTGCTTGAGGCCGCGTTTTTAACCAGCGGCAAGCCACGGTCAACCGGGACATTTCCCGTAAAGGCGGCAAAGCAGATGTTCGCACCGGCACTGGATATTGTCACCACATTAATCGAACGCGTTGCCGCAGCACGGCAAACCAGATTAACGCAGGCAGTATTTGAAAAAACGCAGGCTTTGCACGATTTTGCCCATGAATTTCTGGTTGAATATAACACACAAAAAGCCAACCTTGGCCAGCTTGAATTCGAAGACCTGATCCGCAAGACCTGCGCGCTGTTGCGAAACTCGGATATGGCGCAATGGGTGCTTTATCGGCTTGACGGGGGGATCGACCACATTCTGGTCGATGAGGCCCAAGATACCAGCCCGCGCCAATGGCAGATTGTATCCGCCTTGGCCGAGGAAATATATGCGGTTGCAGACGAAACCCAGCCACGTAGCGTTTTTGTCGTGGGTGACGAAAAACAATCCATTTTTTCGTTTCAAGGCGCTGATCCACGGGAATTTTCCCGAATGCGGGCATTATTTGACCAACAGCTTAGCGCCCGTGGCACAGCACTGGCACAGGGGCAATTGCTGCACTCGTTTCGTTCAGCCGCGCCGATATTACAACTGGTGGACAGCGTTTTTGAAGGCGAAGCTGCCGCAGGCCTTAGCGATAAAATCACCCATCTGGCAACCGATCAAACCCGCCCGGGACGGGTTGAAATCTGGCCGCTGCTTGAAACCCCGGAAAAAGCCGACAAAAAGAAATGGTTTGAACCCATTGACGCGTTGCCCCCCGGTGATCCGCATGCCGAACTGGCGCGCGATATCGCGGCGCGCATCGCCGGGCTAATCGGTTCCGGGCACGAATTGCCCGGCCAAAATCGTGCGGTTCAGCCCGGTGATTTCCTGATACTTGTGCAATCAAGATCAACGATTTTTCATGCTTTGATCAAGGCGCTTAAGGCGTTATCGGTTCCGGTCGCGGGTGCTGACCGCCTGAAAGTTGCCGAAGAACTGGCGGTCAAAGACCTGCTTGCGGTGCTGAAATTTGCGGCAACCCCGCAGGATGATCTGTCATTGGCTTGCGCTCTGCGCTCCCCTTTATGCGGGGTTTCGGAATCACAGCTTTATCAAATGGCGCAGGGCCGCGTTGGCGGGCTGTGGTCGCAGGTGCGCGGGCAGGATATGCTGAGCGATATTCTGTCACGCGCTGATTTTGACCGCCCCTTTGAATTGCTGGAGCGCATATTGATCAGGCACAAGGGCCGCCAAAACCTGCTGGCCCGTCTTGGCCCTGAGGCCGAGGACGGCATCGACGAACTTCTCCGGCAGGCGCTGGCCTTTGAAACAACAAATATCCCCAGCCTGACCGGATTTCTGGAATGGATTTCCAGCGACGATATGGAGGTCAAACGTCGTATGGATGGCGGCAGCGACCAAGTGCGGGTAATGACAATTCACGGGGCCAAAGGGCTGGAAGCCCCGATTGTTGTTCTGCCCCAAACCGTCAAAAAAGCCAATAATACGGTTGCAAAAGTCCTGACCCTAGCGGGGAAAGCAACAATTGGAACCAGTGCGCAGGACGCGCCCGATATGCTTTTGGCCAGCATTGACGAAAACAAACGCCTGCAACTGGAAGAAAAAAACCGGCTGCTTTATGTGGCGCTGACCCGCGCCGAAAGCTGGCTGATCATTGCCGGGGCCGGTGACCCCAAAAAAGCGGATAAAGACTGGTTTGGTATGATCAGCGCGGCCGCATTGCGCCTGAATGCGCAAAAAGATAGCAAAGGCCGGTTGATTTTCCAATCCAACTGGTCAGAAAAATGCCATGACAAGAAAACCCGATCCATCAGCCACGTAACATCCCCCGCATGGCTAACAAATCCCGCGAAAGCCCCGGTAAAACCCGCCAAACCCCGCAGCCCGTCAGAGCTTGGCGGTGCCCATACCGTTGCCAGCGCACATGAGGATCGTTCCAGCTTGGAACGTGGATCCCAGATACATGTATTATTGGAAAACCTTGTCACTATTCCAAAAGACAACCGTGCCGCAATGGCACAATCTTTGCTGTCCGCACCCGCATTGGCGGGCGTTATAGACGAGGCGCTAAATGTGCTTGATGCCACAGATTTGCAGGAAATATTCGGGCCAAATACCCTGCGAGAAGTCGCGGTTTCTGCACATATTGCGGGTATTGGTCCGGTTTTCGGGCGTATCGACGCGCTGATCGTATCCGACACCATTACCGCCATTGATTTTAAGTCAAATGCCAAAATTCCGCAAAAAGCCAGCGATATTCCCGAAGCATTCCTGCGCCAGATGGGGGCCTACCGCGCCGCACTTGTGCAGATCTGGCCCGATAAGCCGGTTCGCACCGCCATATGTTGGACCTGTAACGCTGAATTGATGGATATTCCTGAAAATCTGTGCGCCGCGGCATTGGAACGCGCCGCTGAGCCTTGACGCTGCGGGGTGTGCTTCTTAGGTTGTGTATCAACAACACATTCAAATTTATAGGAGCGCCCAAATGGCCACCGTTGCAGTAACAGACGCCACTTTTCAATCCGAAGTCCTTGAATCCTCCGTGCCGGTGGTGGTTGATTTTTGGGCGGAATGGTGCGGCCCGTGCAAAATGATCGGCCCCGCATTGGAAGAACTTTCCGCAGAATATGGCGATACGGTAAAAATTGCCAAAATCAACGTTGATGAAAATGGCAACACGCCAGCGTCTTTGGGTGTGCGCGGTATTCCGGCGTTGTTCTTGTTCAAAGACGGCGCGGTTGTTGCCAATAAAACCGGCGCGGCCCCAAAAGCAGCGCTAAAAAGCTGGATTGACGGCGAAATCTAATACCGAATGATATTCAGTTCCTAATGCCCGCCACAGATCACTGACAAACTCTGTCATAATTG
>CAZSSS010000096.1:1536-6599 GCA_964609255.1 uncultured Rhodobacterales bacterium | reverse complement strand
TTCACTTTTTGACCGGTTCACACAATTTGCGGTAATGGCCGCAAAAGAAGCCGTTGATCAATCTGGCATCGAATTCACCCCCGAACTGGCTGAGAAATCCGGGGTTATTCTGGGCACTTCTGGCGGTGGGTTGCAAACGCAGGACGAAAATTTCCGGCTGGTATATCAAGATGGTAAAAACCGGGTGCATCCGTTCATTGTTCCACGTCTTATGAATAACGCCGCCGCCAGCCATGTATCGATGCGTCATAAATTGACGGGGCCAACATATACTGTTGCTACGGCTTGCGCGTCCTCTAACCATGCGATGGGGCAGGCGTTTCATATGATCCGCTCTGGTATGACTGATGTTATGTTGACGGGGGGCAGCGAATCTATGCTGTGTTTTGGCGGTATCAAAGCATGGGAAGGGCTGCGGGTTATGTCAAAAGACGCTTGCCGGCCTTTTTCGGCTAATCGTAACGGCATGGTGCAGGGCGAAGGCGCTGCTGTGTTTGTGTTTGAAGAATTTGAAACCGCCAAAGCAAGGGGGGCGAATATTCTTGCCGAAGTGGTGGGGTTTGCCATGTCTTCCGATGCGACCGATATTGTTATGCCAAACAAAGATGGCGCAAAACGCGCGATCAAAGGGGCCTTGAAAGACGGTGGATTAAATATCGATGATATCGGTTATATCAACGCGCATGGCACCGGCACCATGGCCAATGACAAAACCGAATGTCAGGCCGTGCGCGAAGTATTTGGCGACCACAGCAAAAAACTGCGCATGTCCTCAACCAAATCAATGCATGGGCATTTGATTGGCGGCACGGGGGCTGTGGAATTGCTGGCATGCATTCTGGCCCTGCGCGAAGGTGTGATTGCGCCGACAATCAGCCATCAGATTGCCGACCCCAATTGTGATATGAATATCGTGCCAAATGTTGCACAACAGGCAAAAATTACCGCAACCTTGTCAAATGCTTTCGCGTTTGGCGGGCTAAATGCGGTAATAGCATTGCGCGCCGCCCCATAATTGATGGCTGACCGGAACGCGTTTAGCGCGACATCAAATCATTAAATGCGGCTGTAAACCCAACGAGCGATACATCAGCCCGGATTTCTTTGCTTTGATCCACAATGGTATACAAGCTGAGATAGGCCGCGTTCCCGGCCTTCATCGAATCAACCTGACCTTGGGTCATGCCAAACCGGGCAAAACATCCTTGACGGTCGCACCAGCTATAGGGATAGGAGGCCGGAACGCCTTCATCAACACCCATGGTCACGCCGCGCGGTAAAAGGGTTAAAAGCGGGGTAACAACCACAACACCCAGAACCGCGGCTGACCCTTCGGGAAGCGTTTGCAGACTGATATTCGCGATTTCATTTCCGTCAACG
Source organism: uncultured Rhodobacterales bacterium (assembly GCA_964609255.1). Classification (GTDB taxonomy): domain Bacteria; phylum Pseudomonadota; class Alphaproteobacteria; order Rhodobacterales; family Rhodobacteraceae; genus UBA3077. The sequence goes on along the minus strand of CAZSSS010000096.1, from coordinate 5,219 downwards.
TCAAAACCGGCTTGGAACAATCTGCAATTTTCACCATCAGGGTTACAGCGGATTTCCCAGTCACCGTGATGCGCAACAACACCATTTGTTTCGTCAGCAATTTCCTCGGATGTGGGGAACACATTGTCTGCGGTTGCAGCGTCCTGTGCAAACGCCGGGCTTGCAGCCAAAACGGCCAATAAACTGAGGGTGGAGGCAATGTTAAAGCGCATCTGGTTCTCTCTTTGGATAAAAATAACGTCATCAAACAGGTGTCAGGAATGACGGGTTATGTCAATGTTTCTGTAAATATTGTGCAATATTCCGCCCAATTTGCCGGATTGTTTTTGGCTGTAAATCTGAAATAAATAATTGTAGAATTGGCAAAACTTTGAAAATTGGGGAACATCATGGCGAGCGATAGAATTTTTGTTGGAGGCGGCGGAAACGGTTATGCCGAAGCACAAGCCATGTTGCTTAAATACGCCAATCGTCACGGGTTAATTGCTGGCGCAACCGGCACCGGAAAAACAGTAACCCTGCAAATATTGGCAGAAAGCTTTTCCAACGCCGGGGTGCCTGTTTTTCTGGCTGATGTTAAGGGGGACCTGTCGGGCATGGCTGTGCCCGGATCATCAAAGCATAAATTACACGAAAAACTGGTTTCCCGCGCTCAAACCATTGGGTTCACTGATTATTCTTATGAAAGCTTTCCGGTAACCTTTTGGGATTTATTTGGCGAAAAAGGCCATCCGGTGCGCACCACGGTTTCGGAAATGGGGCCACTTTTGTTGTCTCGGTTGTTGGAACTGACTGAGGCTCAGGAAGGTGTGTTAAACATCGCGTTTCGCATGGCGGACGAACAGGGTATGCTGTTGCTGGACCTGAAAGATCTGCAATCATTGCTGGTCTGGCTGGGCGAAAATGCCAGCGATATTGGCTTGCGATATGGTAATATTTCCAAAGCCTCTATCGGGGCGATCCAACGACGCTTGCTTGTGCTTGAAAATCAGGGGGCGGCCCAGTTTTTTGGCGAACCGGCCTTGCAACTGGATGATATGATCGATGTTGCCGCTGACGGGCGCGGCAAAGTTAACATTCTGGCCGCTGACCGGTTGATGTCATCGCCCCGGCTTTATGCAACATTTTTGTTATGGATGCTGTCAGAATTATTTGAAAACCTGCCCGAGGTAGGCGACCCGGACAAACCAAAATTTGTGTTCTTCTTTGACGAGGCGCATCTGCTGTTTGATGACGCACCAAAAGCAATGATCGACAAGGTGGAACAGGTTGCAAGGCTGATACGATCCAAAGGTGTTGGTGTGTTTTTTGTAACACAGCAACCCGATGATGTGCCATCGGACATTCTGGGCCAATTGGGAAATCGTGTTCAACACGCCTTGCGGGCCTATACCCCGCGCGATCAAAAAGCCCTGCGGGCGGCGGCGGAAACCTTTCGCCCCAATCCTGATTTTGATACAAGAACCGCCATCCAAGAGGTCGGTGTCGGTGAGGCGGTTGTTTCATTTTTAATGAAAAAGGGGGTGCCTTCAATCGTGCAGCGCACCCTTATTCGCCCGCCATCCTCACGGCTTGGCCCCATCGATATGACTGAACGCAAGGCTGTCATGGACAGTTCAGACATGGCTGCGCTTTATGATAAAACCATTGACCGCGAAAGTGCTTTTGAAATTCTGGCGAAACGCGCAAAAGCTGAGCAAGAGCCAGCGGATGCAGATGCAGCCGCACCTCGGGAATTCAGCTCTGCGCGCCGGTTCTCGGGCAGTAATGCTTGGGGAAAACCCAAAAAAACCAAAAGCCGTGGCGACAGCCCTGCACAAGCATTCAGTAAGTCTTTTTCACGTTCATTTGGCACCCAAATGGGCAATAAATTTGCCCGTGGCCTGCTTGGCAGTATTTTTAAGCGCTAAATTTTGCGTAATTTTAAGGTGGTAATCCGGTTGATTTGACGGGTCAGCACCTCAAATCGCACGCCTTGGAATGAAAATACCTGACCTTCTTGCGGAATCATTTGTGCCTCATGGATGACAAGCCCGGCAACGGTATTGGCGTCATTATCCGACAATGACCAATCACATTCCCGGTTTAAATCGCGAATGGTCATCGCCCCGTCAACGATGATTGACCCGTCGGTTTCGCGAAGCGGGCCTTCTTCATCAAGATCATGCTCATCCGCGATTTCGCCAACAATTTCTTCCAGAATATCCTCAAGCGTGATTAACCCTTGCAATGACCCGTATTCGTCAACCACCAGCGCAAAATGCACTTTGCGGCGCAAAAATTCGCGCATCTGGTCATCAAGTGACGTTGTTTCGGGCACAAAATACGCAGGCCGCGCTATGGACAAAACGTCAAAATCTTTCAGGGTGGTTTTGCTTTGCAAAAACCCGTCGACAGCGCGCAATAAATCCTTGGTGTGAAGCACGCCAATCACATTTTCAGGTTCATCCCGAAATATCGGAATGCGCGTATGGGTGGACTGAAAGCACTGCGAAAGAATGTTTTCGGCGGTTTCCTCAATATCAACCATTTCAATATCGGAACGATGTAGCATTATTTCGTCAACTTCGCGCAGCTTAAGATCAAGCGCGCCAAGCAAACGGTCCCGATCGTCCTTTTCAACCATACCTTCTGAATGGTGCAGGGAAATCGCGCCTTTTATTTCCTCATGAGCCGCAAGAATACTTGTGTGCGGGTCAATAGTCACACCAAATAACCGCAACAATAGCCGAACAAAGGAACGGATAACCGCGACAATCGGCGATAATATCCAGACAATCGGTGCCACAACCCGCGACACCAGCGACGCGGCTTTTTCCGGGTTTGTGATTGCATAGGTTTTTGGCAGAACCTCGGCAAAGATCAGCACCAGCAATGTCATGACCACGGTTGCCAGCGCCACGCCATTGGCGCCATATAACGTCGTAAACAGGCTGGTGGCCAGAGACGTCGCCAGAATATTAACAAGATTATTCCCCAAAAGCACCGAACCGATCAGGCGCTCAGAATCCTCGGTTAATTTCAGGGCTTTGCCGGCCCCTTTTGATCCATCCTTGGCCAATCCATGCAGTTTGGCACGGTTCGCCGCTGTCAAAGCCGTTTCTGACCCCGAAAAAAACGCAGATAAAACCAACAGTCCGAATATCGCGGCTAAAACGCTCCAAATGGCGGTGTTCCAGCTCACTATTTCGACAGGTATACTGTCCATCCGGTTTTGCTCCTTCAAATTTGCCCGAAAGATGTCAATATGGTGGCTAATTGAAACTTTCGCAAGCGGAGCCGGGTGTTGAAAATAGCTGATTTAGGGAATTTAACGGGGCCGCTCCTGATTTTTGGCGGTGTTTATTCAAATTTGCAGGCTTTGCAAGCATTGCTGGAACAAGCCGCAGAAATGGGAATCGCGCATTCAAACATCATTTGCACGGGGGATGTCGTCGCTTATTGCGCTGATCCTGATGCCTGCGCTGATTTGGTCCGAAAATCCGGAATTTCGGTTGTGATGGGCAATGTAGAGCAACAATTGGCAGTTAATGCCGATGATTGCGCATGCGGATTTGAACCGGGCACCCTTTGTGCGCATTTGGCTGATGGCTGGTTTGACTATTTTAACGGCTGTGTTTTACAAGATAACCGTGATTCGTTGGGAGTGCTGCTGGGATGGTGGGGGTTAACCCGTCATAGAA
>CAZSSS010000096.1:0-1526 GCA_964609255.1 uncultured Rhodobacterales bacterium | reverse complement strand
TGTATGGCAGAGCTGCCCGAACGGTTGCTGTTCACCCATAATAAAAAGAAATACACAGCCCTGCACGGCGCGGCATCTGGCATTTCCAAATTTATCTGGTCGGTTGATGAGGATACCGTGTTTGATGCGGAAATCGGGCTTTTGGGGGATGTTGACGTTGTTTTGGCAGGGCATTCCGGCATTGCTTTTGAAAAAACGATCGCAGGAACGCGTTGGATAAATGCCGGTGCCATTGGAATGCCGGAAAATAATGGCGCGCCTGAGACCCGTTTTGTTGTGATTGATGATCACAAGATTGATTTCAAAACCCTGTCATATGACAACTATTGGGCCGCATCACAAATGCAGGCGGTTGGGTTGCTTGGCGGGTATCATAACACATTGATTACCGGTTACTGGCCCAGTCAGGATGTGCTGCCACTGTCACTGCGCCATTAGGTTTTCGCCAAGGGGTGTTTGTCAAATACCAGCGCTTTCAGGCGTTCATCAAGCACATGCGTATAGATTTCCGTTGTGGAAATATCCGCATGGCCCAGCAATGTTTGAATGGTTCGCAGGTCGGCACCATTGGCCAGTAAATGCGTGGCAAATGCGTGCCGGATCGTATGCGGAGAGATTTTGCCCACGTCTAGGGCCGCCTTTGCAGCCAGTTGTTTTATCAGGCCAAAGAATTGAACCCGGCTGAAATGCCCGGTTTTGGAATTGTTTGGAAAAAGAAATGTTGACGCGTTGCGGTTTTCGACCAATTGCGCGTCTCGTGCTGCCAACCAGCCTTGCAACGCCACGCGCGCCGGATCGGAAAGGGGCACCATACGTTCCCGCCCACCTTTGCCGCGCACCAAGATCATTTGCGGATCACCGCGCGCCGAAGCAACGGGTAAAGAAACCAGTTCGGTAACCCGCATTCCGGTTGCGTATAACAGTTCCAACATGCATGTATTTCGCAAACGTTTATACGTGGATTTTCCGGTTGTCCTTGCTGCTTGCAACAACTTTTCAACCTCTGCTTCGCTTATATCAACCGGAATTTTTTGGGATGCGCCGGGGCCTTTGATTTGACCCGCCGGGTCATCTTGGCGCCATCCTTCTTGAAAAGCGAAACGAAACAACTGCCGAATTGCAGATAACCGTCTTGCACGGGTTGAGGTCGCCAAACCTAGCGCATCAAGACCAAGCAGATAATTTTCAATATCCGATCGGCTTGCTGTTTCCGGCGTTTTCCCCGCATGTTCCAGCGTTTCGCAAAAATCGCTCAGGTCGTGGTGATAGGCCAATAAACTGTTATTGGCTGTGTCATTTTCCGCCTGGGTTGCCTCAAGAAAAATGGGGATCCAAGTGTGGGTCATGGGCTGTTAATCAGCAATATCTGGATCGCCGCGCGCCGCGCCGCTCCGTCCATTCCTGCCTGCCTTAACAAGAAAAGACCCTCATGGATGCGCGTCGGATCCCCGTCACGCCCCATTTCAAGTAATTCCAGCGCGGCCAAGATAGCCGCCCCAATATTGCCAGTGTCAACGATTTGTTGA
>CAZSSS010000095.1:0-6623 GCA_964609255.1 uncultured Rhodobacterales bacterium | reverse complement strand
GCTGCCGCTGGTCAGCTCGTTCTTTTCCAGCAGCAGGGCATCACTCCAGCCCGCTTTGGCAAGGTGGTATAGGCAGGAGGTACCGATGGCACCACCGCCGATGATCACAACTCTTGCATGGTTTGGAATGGGCATGGCATTCTCCTAATAGGTCGGCGGGCTGACAACCCAGATGATGATGCATTGCGCATCACTTTGGTTGTGCCAGCGGTGGGATTTGTGGTCAAAACGGAAGCTGTCGCCCGCTTTTAGATGAAAATGCGCCTCATCAATCCAGAAATCTATTCTGCCAGCGATAATATAGCCCGCCTCTTCGGTGTCGCGCTTCAGCAGCTCGGTAGAGGCCGCCCCCGGCTCGATCACCGTGCGAAACATCTCGAAAGTGCCGCCAAGATCAGGCGAAAGTAGCTCCTCGACAATACCCTCCTCGGAGGTGCCAAGGGCGCGGCGGGCACCCGCGTGGACGATGAATTTCTGTTCGGGGGTGTCTTCATCCTCCAGTAGAAAAAACCAGCTGGTGGGCACATCAAACACCTGCGCAATGCGTCGCAGGTCGGTCATGGATGGTTCGGACAACCCGCGCTCGATTTGGCTCAGGAAGCCCACGGAACGGCCTATTTTTAGGGCAAGTTCTTTAAGGGTAATGCCGCGGGCCTTACGCAGCCCGCGCAGGCTGCGGCCAAGGGCGCTGGGGGTGTCGAGGATGTGTGCGATAGTGTTCATGGCTTCATTAGAGGTGTTTCCATGAAATTGTCAAAGAAAATTTCACGAGCGAGCCCCCAGCATAACTGTGCGGTGCACATCGGCGTTGTTTTACCCTTCTTCATAGGGTCCGCCGTCTGGAGTTCAAGAAAGGCCCAATCATCAGGCAAACCCTCAAAACGACAGGAAGTAAGGATGTCGAGCACCAGCCAAAAGCGCCATTGCCGCGCGAGCGGCTTAGCCCTGCCGCTTTTTTGCTTAAAGGTAGGAATATCAAGGAATCCAACCTGCACGGTGGTTTTTGCGACATAAATTTGCGCGCAGGGCGCACGTATTGAAATTAGTTGAAAATATTGATCTAAATCATGGAACTTTTGCAACACTCCCGTATCTGTTGAGCTTCGTTGAAAATGATAAAATCTGAATACACGACATAGGAATAGATATTCATGGGCAAACCGTTGGCTGTTTCGTCGTCGAGCGCAAATACACTTATGTCGAAGCCTCTGACAGGGAATGAGGCAATTGCACGCGGTGTTTGGGAGGCTGGGGTTAAGGTTGCTGCTGCTTACCCCGGTACGCCGAGCACCGAGATTATGGAAATTCTTGCACAGTATCCTGTTGATGATTTGCATGCGCAGTGGTCCACAAACGAGAAAACGGCGCTTGATGTCGCCATCGGAGCCTCCTTTGCCGGTGTGCGGTCCTTTACGGCAATGAAGCATGTTGGTTTGAATGTTGCGGCGGATGCGTTGATGTCGTTTTCATATATCGGCGTAAATGGTGCGCTGGTTTTAGTGGTGTGTGATGACCCAGGTATTCACAGTTCACAAAACGAACAAGATACAAGGATTTTTGCCAGTTTTGCCCATGTGCCCGTACTGGAGCCAAGTGATGGTCAGGAAGCGCTCCAATTCACAAAATACGCATTCGGATTGTCGGAGAGGTTTGACACACCGGTTATCGTCCGTTCTACAACTCGACTATCGCATACGCGTAGCGCGATCAGCGTCGGAGAGCGAATTGATGTTGGAGTCCGTGCCTTTAACGAAGATCCAAACAAGAATGTTATGATCCCATCAAACGCGCGCCAGCGGCACCCCAAGGTTCTGGCACGTGAGGCACTGGTTGCTGAAGAGCTGGCGAATTGTCCTTTGACGAAGCAGGAGATGAATGACTCTTCTGTTGGCATTATCACTGTAGGCATGTCCTACGGATATGTGAAAGAAACCTTGCCGGATGCGAGTATTCTTAAGTTGGCGTCCAGCTATCCGATCTCGGAAAAACTGGTGCGGGATTTCTATAATTCTGTTGATCGGGTGATCATTGTTGAAGAGCTGGAGCCAGTGATCGAGAATGCTCTCAAAGTTATGGGATTATCGGTTGAGGGTAAGGCGTTATTCCCGCGGACTGGTGAATTCTCGCCCGAGGTTGTTCATGCCGGATTTGCCAAAGCAGGGTTGGTTGAGGTTAAAGAACGCAAAAACACATTCGACTTTGCGCCGATGATCCGTCCGCCAGTATTGTGTGCGGGTTGTCCACATACGAGCTGTTTCATGGCGCTACGGGCGTTGGATTCGCGTGTCGCAGGGGATATCGGGTGTTACACGCTTTCAGTAGTGGAGCCGCTGAAATCCATGGATACATGCGTTTCGATGGGGTCGAGCATTGCCAACGCGGTTGGCATGGCGATGGCCGGAACCGAGACCAAGCCGATTATTGCGACAATCGGGGATTCAACCTTCCTGCATTCCGGCATCCCTCCGTTGATCGATGCGGTCTACAATAATGCCAATATCACCGTGTTCCTGCTGGACAATCACATCACGGCCATGACCGGTGGGCAGGATCATCCGGGCACTGGCAAAACCCTGCGTGGCGAGGAGACGGTCAAGGTAGATTTTGGTGATCTTGTCAAGGCTCTCGGGGTGGAGTGGGTACGAACCGTTGACAGTTATGACATGGCCAATATGTACCAGTCGTTACGCGAGGCTGTGGAATTTAAAGGCGTTTCCGTGGTGATTTCAGATCGCCCTTGTGTGTTGGATCCTGTAAAAATCAAGGGGCAGTCGTTAGCGGTCGATCAGGAAAAATGCGTCGCTTGCCAATCCTGCATGAACCTCGGTTGCCCCGCTTTAACTTGGAGCGAGGGTTGGTTTGAGGGGCGTCATAAAGTCGAGATTGACACCGAGGCCTGCATGGGCTGCACTCTTTGCGCCCAAATTTGCCCGACCGATAGCATCTCGCTACAGGCCCTTTAAGGAAATATGTGAATGACGGATAGCAGAACCCAGCCGACAAATGTTCTAATAGTCGGTGTTGGTGGTCAGGGTGTAATTATGGTCTCTAAGGTTCTGGCACAACTATGCCAAAACCATGGCTTTGAGGTGAAACAGTCTGAGGTTCATGGAATGGCCAAGCGTGGAGGTGGCGTGTTCAGCCATGTGCGTTTTGGCCCTAAGGTCTGGTCTCCAACTATTCCCGAGGGGGAGGCCGATATACTGCTCGCACTGGAGTGGGCCGAAGGCCTGCGCTGGATCAACTACATGGACCCAGAGACCGGAACGTTTATAGCAGATACCCAGCGCATTGTACCACCTTTCGCTTGCCGGAGTCGTGGTCGTGGGGCAAATGCCAATTATGCGCCGCAGACCCCCGAAGAGATTATGGATCAGGTTAACGCAGGCTATGCCATTGACGCGACCACGATAGCGGAGAACCTCGGTAACCTGCGTGCCGCGAATACGGTTTTGCTGGGGGCCCTGTCTACAGCGCTTGATTTCCCAGAGGAAGACTGGCTAGAGACGATTAAAGGCTTCGTTCCTCCAAAGAGCATCGACATCAATATGGAGGCTTTTGCCAAGGGCCGCGCATGGGCACTAGCAGGGAACAAGCGTGTTGACGAGAGTGCTACAGGGTTGCACGAGACCCATGACATGATACGCCATGGCCAAGTTAAAACCACGCTCAAAATCACCGAAGAATGGTGCAAGGGTTGTGATATTTGTGTAAAAATGTGCCCAGAGCGTTGTTTGCGCTTAAACGACCTACTGATTGCTGAGCTGGCGCTGCCGGAACTCTGTACCGGCTGTCGGATGTGTGAATGGCTCTGCCCTGATTTTGCGATTAAAATTACCAACACCCCAATATTGGAGGTCGCCGAATAATGACTCGACGTGTTAATTTACAAGGCAATCAGGCCTGCGCGCTTGGTGCTATTGCCGCCGGCTGTACCTTTTATGCGGGCTATCCAATTACGCCTTCGTCCGAAGTGGCTGAGGCCATGGCCCGCGAGCTGCCCAAGGTTGGTGGTACATTTATCCAGATGGAGGACGAGATAGCCTCGATGGGAGCCATAATTGGTGCTTCGATGGGTGGGGTGAAGTCAATGACAGCAACCAGTGGGCCGGGGTTCTCGCTAAAGCAGGAAAATTTAGGATATGCCTGTGGAGCCGAGATTCCTTGTGTGATCGTCAACGTCATGCGTGGTGGCCCAAGCACAGGAATGCCGACGCGCCCCGCACAAGGCGATATCATGCAAGCCCGCTGGGGAACTCATGGCGACCACGCGATTATTGTTCTGACGCCTGCATCTGTAAGCGAGGCCTATCAGGAAACCATCCGCGCTTTTAATCTTTCTGAAGAATTGCGGGTGCCGGTGATCGTTCTTATCGACGAAGTTATTGGGCATTTGATTGAGACCGTTGATCTGGATGCGCTTGCGCCCAAAGAGCTCAAGACTCGCAAATGGGCTACTGGCCCTCGCAAAGGGTTTGAGCCCTATGCTGTAACTGAAGACATGGTTCCGCCTTTTCCGCGCCCCGGAGATGGCTATCGCACCCACACGACTGGCTTAACCCACGCGCCGAGCGGCTTCCCGACCCAGAATCCGACGCTGGCAAAAGCAGCACTGGGCCGAACGACGGATAAGCTGGCCTTACACGGAGATCTGATCGAATCGTGGCGAGCGATTGAGTGCGGTGACGCTGATGTGGTGATCGTTACCGTTGGCATTACCGCCCGCGCCGCGCAACAGGCTATTACCGATCTGCGCGCCAAAGGTGTTAAGGCCGGATTGTTCCGTCCAGTAACTCTCTGGCCCTTCCCCGAGGCGGCGTTAAAGAAAGCGGCCAAGGGCGCCAAAGCTGTGATCGTGCCGGAGATGAACCAAGGGCAGCTGGTCTTGGAAGTTGAACGTCTGCTCGCGCGTGATCTACCAGTGGTTCCTCTTAACCGTTTCGACGGCGAGGCCATATCGCCCGAAGAAATTGCCGCTAAGGTCAGGGAGGTGCTTGCATAATGGATACGCAAACCGAGATACCGTTCGATATTAACGAATACATTCGCCTCGAACAGATGCCACATTTTCTTTGCCCCGGATGTGGGCATGGCATCGCATTGCGTGCGCTTCTATGGGCGGTGCATGAACTGAAAATAGACAAGGATAAACTAGCTGTCGTTTCGGGTATCGGTTGTTCGGGTCGTCTTAGCGCCTATGTCGATGCCAACAGCTTCCACACCACCCATGGCCGCCCACTGGCCTATGCGACCGGTCTGGCATTGGCGCGGCCTGATTTGCATATCATCGTTATTACCGGGGACGGCGACAGTTTGGCGATTGGTGGCAACCATCTTATCCACGCATGCCGCCGCAATTTGAATATCACCTGCCTGATGCTGAACAATGAAATTTACGGCATGACCGGCGGGCAAGTTTCACCTACAACCTCGTCAAACCGCTACACCACCACCACACCCGCTGGAAATACCGAGCCTGTGTTTGATGCTTGTGCGCTGGCCTCGGCAGCGGGTGCAAGTTTTGTCGGGCGCGAAGTTACGCTACAAGTCACGGGGCTGAAAAACCTGATCCGCAAAGCGATTGATCACCACGGGTTCTCTTTCGTCGAGGTTATTTCGGATTGCACCGAGATTTATGGCCGCAAGAATGATCTTGGTGCTTCGCCAGAAATGATGTTGAGCCAAAAAGCAAGTATGCGCCCAGATGCCTACCGCAATACGGTTGACGTTCCTTTCCGGCCAAACGCGCTTGAAACCGGAATTTTGACACAAAAGGACCGCCCGGAATATGGAACAGCTTATCGCAAAATGACAGCCGGTCTACGTGCCAAAGCCGGGGAGAAATAAAATGGATAAAGTTGAAATTCGATTTAGCGGTAGTGGTGGTCAGGGGCTTATTCTTTCAGCGAAAATTCTGGCCGCAGCCCTTGTTGATGAGGGTAATAACGTCGCACTCTCGCAGAGTTATGAACCAGTGTCCCGTGGGGGGTTAAGCCGATCTGATCTTGTGGTTACCAAAGGTGAAGCGGCTTACCCACTTACTGATGGCCTTGATTTCCTGATGATATTGGATGGAGCTGCGGTTAAAGCCTCCGATGGTTTATTAAACAAAGACTGCCTGGTTTTGGTCGATGCGGAACTGGTGCCAAACCCGCCAATTGGCGATTTCACGATAAAGAGTCTGCCATTCATTGAAACTGCCCGTAAGCTTGGCAACAAACGCGTCGCCAACATCATTGCGTTGAGTGCGCTGGTTTCGATCTCGAAAATTTGCGCAGAGGACACGCTTGAAAAGGTAGTTAAGGCCAAAACACCGGCAAAATTTGCAAGACTAAATATGGAAGCTCTTGAAGCCGGCCGCAAGCTGGGTGCTTAAGCAGAAAAACAGTTGGTGTGCCGCGTGCGAAGTGTGCTGATCTGTGCCGAAAGCACGGCATGTCGCACGGCACGTTTTGCGTGTGGAAGTCAAAATTTTTGGGCATGCATTGCACGGCAGGTTAATGCGCAGCATTGACCGAGAGTGTCAGTGCCTGACGTCAAACGGTTGAAGGCGCTGGAGGACGAGAACGGCAAGCTGAAGAGATTGCTAGCCGAGCAAATGTTGGATGCTGCGGCAATGAAAG
>CAZSSS010000094.1:0-6645 GCA_964609255.1 uncultured Rhodobacterales bacterium | reverse complement strand
TGTATGAGGCCGGTTACATCACCTATATGCGGACAGACGGCATTGATATGGCCCCCGAAGCCATTACCGCAGCGCGGGATTTCATCAAATCCAGTTATGGCGCCGAATATATTCCTGCCAGCCCGAGGGTTTATAAAAACAAAGCCAAAAACGCCCAAGAAGCGCATGAATGCATTCGCCCGACCGACATGAACAAAAAACCAAGCACGATAAGCTTGGAGCCGGACCAGAAAAAATTGTATGATTTGATCTGGAAACGCACCATTGCCAGCCAGATGTCAGGCGCGCGCCTTGAACGCACGGCGGTTGATGTCGGGTCATCCGACAATGAGGTGGTGCTGCGCGCCAATGGCCAAGTGATGCTGTTTGACGGGTTTATGAAGGTGTATGAGGAGGGGCGCGACGACCAAGTTATTGATGACGATGACAAACGCCTGCCGCAAATAACTGAGGGCGAAAAGACCCCGAAAAAATCGATCACACCCGAACAACACCACACCCAGCCACCGCCGCGTTATACCGAGGCCACGCTTGTCAAACGCATGGAAGAACTGGGCATTGGCCGCCCGTCAACCTATGCGTCGGTCGTGACCACGATCCAGACCCGCGAATATGTGCGCAAGGAAAAAAACCGCCTGCATCCTGAGGATAAAGGCCGGCTTGTGACCGCATTTCTTGAGAATTATTTCCGCAAATATGTCGGGTATAATTTCACCGCAGCGCTGGAGGATGACCTTGATAAAGTAAGCGCGGGCAAGGAGGACTGGAAGGCGTTGCTTGGGCGTTTCTGGAAAGATTTTTCCGCAGCGATTGCCGAAACCGCTGATTTGCGCATTACTGAAGTGCTTGAAAAAATTAATGAATTTCTGGAACCGCATTTATTTCCGGTCACAGAAGATGACCCAACGCCGCGAATTTGTAAAAACTGCGGCGAAGGCAAATTATCCTTGCGCACCGCGCGTTCGGGCGGGGCGTTTATTGGCTGCTCCAACTATCCCGAATGCCGTTACACGCGGCCATTGGCAGGCGAGGTTGAGGGCGGCGATATTGCCGGACCGGATGGCAAAGTTCTGGGCGCAAACGAGGAGGGCGTGGCGGTTACGCTGCGCGCCGGTCGCTTTGGCCCCTATGTTCAACTGGGTGAACCAACCGAGGAAGAACCAAAACCAAAGCGCGCCTCGATTAAAAAGGGCACTGATCTTACGACGGTTGAACTGGAAATGGCGTTGCGGTTGTTGTCATTACCCCGCGTGATCGGCGACCACCCGGATGGCGGCGTTATTACCGGCGCAATCGGGCCTTTTGGGGCGTATATTCTGCTGACAAAACCGTCTGAGGAAAAAGGCAAAAAGCTGAGCAAAACTTATGTGAATCTAACGGACGAATCCGAGGTATTCACCATTGGCATGAACCGGGCGGTTGAGATGATCGCCAACAAACCCCCCGGGCGTGGACGTCAGGCGGCGGAACCGATCAAGGCGTTGGGCGATCACCCTGATGGCGGCGAAATGAATGTGATGAAAGGGCGCTATGGCCCTTATATCAAGTGGGAAAAGGTCAACGCAACGCTGCCAAAGGATATAGAACCAGACGCGGTAACGGTTGAAATGGCTGTCGAATTGGTGAATGCCAAAGCAGCAACAAAGCCCAAACGCAAAGCCGCCAAAAAGAAACCCGCAGCCAAGAAAAAACCGGCCGCCAAGAAAAAATAGACGGATCGCAAAGTTGTTAACAGTTTGATTATTGCAATGGGCATAGAATACCCTAGACTGACCTGAATTAACTGCTCATATGAATGGCAACACAATGAAAACCCTTATTTCAATGGCTTTTGTTGTAGCGAGTACCACCACCCCGATATTTGCCGGGGAACTTGATTCTTTTGCCCCGCCGGCGACACCCTTGATCGTGCTTAACACGGATGTTGGCAGCGAATGGGCGGGGTTTTACGTTGGCGGTGATTTTCTGGTGTTTGACGGTAGCCAAACATATACGGGCAATACCCCTCCGGAAAATTTTCTGGACGGCACGATGCTTGGCGGTTTTGCTGGCTTTAACTTTCAAAGCGGGCAGATGGTTTACGGGGCAGAGGCCAGCTATGGGCTTGGCTCGGTCAGTCAAACTGGTGATGCCGCTTATCAATTTACGGATATTCTTGATGTAAAAGCGCGGTTGGGTGTCGGCGTGGGCGATGCTCTGGTTTATGGTTTGGCGGGCTGGTCAAATGCCAACTGGGATGACAATGGAACAGATCTTGCAGCCAGCGGGTTTAGCGCGGGTCTTGGGGTGGATTATCAGGTTTCCGACGGGTTTTTTGTCGGCGTTGAATACCTGTATCGAAACCTTGTGGAAACACAAAACGCAGATTTTGCCGCGCCTCTTCGATCGGTTCAGGTTCGGGCGGGGCTTAAATTTTAGTGTTATTAAAATTTGGATAGGCCATTCAAACGGCTTCGATATCTGCCCAGATCGGCAAGTGGTCTGAGGCAATTTGAGCAGTGTCACAGGCCTGAACACCGCTTGCCAATAATTTTATTTCCTTTGAGATCGCGATTTTATCCAACCCAGCAAGGGGTCGGCCGCTCGGGAAACTTCGCCCCGGTGTGAGAACATCAAATTTGGGCTGCAACGCTGTCAGGTTTTGGCCAACGCGACCCCATTCGTTAAAATCGCCCAGTATTACCGTTGGCAAAAGCGTTAATCTATCCAAAAAGTCCTTGATCTTTGTAAGTTGCTGACGCCGGTTTCGTTTGAGCAGCCCCAGATGCACGCCCACCACGCGCAAAGCTTTACCATTCATTGACAGATCAACGCTCACCGCACCCCGTGGTTCCAACCCCGGTAAATCAAGGATACGCTGGTCCAGTATATCCATGTCGCGACGCAATAAAATTGCGTTGCCATGCCAGCCGATACTGTCGGGCCTTGCCGTTAATTCAACCGCACAAAAACCGTTGGCGGCCAGCATATCTTTTGGAATGCTGGATGCGCGGCGACCAAAGCGCCGGTCGGCTTCCTGAAGCGCGATAATATCCGCGCCGATCCGGTCAAGAACCCGCAGCACGCGCGCCGGATCACGGCGATAATCCCGCCCGATGCTTTTGCGAATATTATAACTGGCAACCCGAATTGGCATTTTGCCCTCCTTACCTATATATAGGGTGCTAGAAACGTGTTTTTAAGATGCCAAAATCGGGGTCAAAATTGAACATACCAAAGCAAAGCAAAATTGTTTATTTCGTTTGGGCCACCTTGATCACAAGCGCCGCAATCGCCGCGTGGCTGCGGTTTTGGAACGAAGCATTTGTGGCACTTTTGACCCTTAGCCTGACATGTCTCCCCATGGTT
Organism: uncultured Rhodobacterales bacterium; assembly: GCA_964609255.1. Taxonomy (GTDB): domain Bacteria; phylum Pseudomonadota; class Alphaproteobacteria; order Rhodobacterales; family Rhodobacteraceae; genus UBA3077. Next base: position 3,297 of record CAZSSS010000094.1, on the reverse strand, counting down.
TTTGAAGGAAGATTCAAAATCCACCTGCCACTCAGCGCCAGTGCGGTCATTGTTTTATTCCTGTTCTCGACACTGTTTCTAGGCGAAATAGGCGATTTTTATAATCGGTATTGGTGGTGGGATGTCGCGATGCATAGCGGCTCTGCGCTGGGGGTCGGTTTGATCGGATTTGTGTTGATATTCATGCTGTTTGAAGGAAATAAATATGCCGCGCCCCCCTATGCGTTGGCGCTTCTTTCATTTTTTGTGGCCATGGCAATCGGTGCCATATGGGAGATTTTTGAATATTCCATGGATATCTGGTTTGGCATGAACATGCAAAAATCCGGTCTTGATGACACAATGTGGGACATGATTGTCAATCTCGTTGGTGCCACAATTGCCGGGCTGGCAGGGTATTTTTATCTGCGTGGCAAATGGTTTGTTGGGTTGGCACGATTGATCGACCAGTTTGTGCGCGCCAACAAGAAACTGTTTCGCAAACGCCGGTGATCTGATGATCAATGACCATCTGTTCGTTGGTGCCCAATATCTGGCGCGCGATATAAGCGCCCCACCCTCAAACAACACCACCCAAGAGGCACATACCCCAACCCAACCCGCCGCCCTTTTGCATTTGCGCCGCCGCGCATTTCGCGTTAAGCGCGGGGCATGAAACATTTCCCCTCAAAAGAAACCATCCTTGACTGGGTGCGCGACAACCCCACCCAAAGCAATAAACGCGATATCGCGCGGGCTTTTGGCATTAAGGGCCAAGCACGCATAGAGCTGAAACGGGTTTTGCGAGAGTTGTATGGTGAGGGGCACCTTTCCAAGGATCGCAAGTCTTATCGTGATAAAGACAGCCTTGCGCCTGTCGAATTGCTGCACATTGTGGCCAAAGACAATGACGGAGACCTGATCGCCGAACCCTTGAACTGGAAAGGCGATGCAGCCGCGCCCAAGGTTTTGTTTATTGCCAAAAAAGGCGATGCGGCGCTGGCAATCGGTGATCGTATCCTGTGCCGGATTGAAAAATCCAACGATGACCCAGCGTTTCACGCGCGGCTTATCCGCCGTATCGGGCGCGGGGCGGAAAAAATTATCGGTATTTACCAGCGGTCAGATTTTGGCGGGCGTATTCTGCCGGTCGACAAAAAATCAGACCGTGAATACCAAGTGGACCCGAACCACCGCAATGGCGCGCGTGAGGGTGAACTGGTAGAGGCCGAGAGCTTTGGCGGGCGCTCCAAGGGGTTAAGCCGGGCCAAAATTGTGGCGCGTCTTGGTGACCCGTCAGCGCCAAAATCTGTGTCGCTTATTGCCATTCATCAACATGGCATTCCGGATCATTTCCCCGAAGATGTGCTGGCTGAGGCGGCTGCGGCGCTGCCGGTTAAGCCGGGAAAACGCGAAGACCTGCGTGATTTGCCGCTGTTCACCATTGACCCCCCCGATGCGCGTGACCGTGATGATGCCATTTGCGCAATGCCCGACCCTGATAACAAGGGCGGCCATATTGTCTGGGTTGCAATTGCGGATGTGGCCCATTACGTGCGCCCCGGCACCGCGCTTGACCGTGAGGCGTTAAAGCGCGGCAATTCCAGCTATTTCCCGGATCGAGTAGTGCCGATGCTGCCGGATAATCTGTCGGGTGATTTGTGCTCATTGCATGGCGGGGTTGAGCGGCCCTGCATGGCGTTGCGCATTGTGCTGGATGCTGACGGGCAAAAAACCAGCCATAGATTTACCCGCGGGCTGATGCGCTCTCCGGCGGCTTTGTCTTATTTACAGGCGCAACAGGCGATAGATGGGGCGATGGATGAAACCACAGCGCCAATTCTGGAAACCGGCATAAAACCCCTGTGGGCCGCTTATGCGAGCGCTAAAAAGGCGCGTCAAAAACGCCAGCCCCTGCATCTGGACCTGCCCGAACGCCAGATTATTCTGTCGGACAAAGGCGAGGTAACCTCGGTGGCGTTTCGTGATCGTTTTGATGCGCATAAGCTGGTTGAGGAATTTATGGTTCTGGCCAATGTTTGTGCGGCGGAAACGCTGGAGGCCAAGAAATCGGACCTGCTGTATCGTGTGCACGAGGATCCAAACCCCGAAAAACTGACAGCCTTGCACGAGGTTGTGCAATCGGTGGGGCTGGTTTTGGCCAAGGGCCAGCGGCTTAGCACCGCGAATTTAAACCGGCTGTTGGATGCGGCGGCGGGCGGCGAATATGCTGAGATGATCAACATGACGGTGTTGCGTAGCATGACACAGGCTTATTACAGCCCGCAAAACATGGGGCATTTTGGGTTGAATTTGAAACGCTACGCGCATTTCACCTCGCCTATTCGGCGGTATTCCGACCTGATTGTCCACCGCGCGCTTATTGCTGCACATGGCTGGGGTGATGACGGGCTGACCAGCACAGAAATTGAAAATCTTGAGAAAACCGCAGAACATATCAGCCAAACGGAGCGACGCTCTATGCTGGCGGAACGCGATACAACGGATCGGTATTTGTCTGCATTTTTGTCCCAAAGGGTCGGCGCGGATTTTGCTGGCGTTGTGTCTGGCGTGGCGCGGTTTGGCATTTTTGTTAAGCTCGATGAAACGGGGGCTGACGGGCTTATTCCTGTCTCGCGGCTGGGGCGCGAATATTTCACCTTTAATGAGGATAACCGCACATTGACCGGCGAGCATTCCAAACGGGTGCTGCGCTCGGGCTTGCGCGCCAAGGTGCGGCTGACCGAGGCTGATCCTTTAACCGGCGGCCTGATGTTTGAATTGTTGGAGGTTGATGGCAAACCCTTGCCCTCGGGTCACAAAGGCAAAGGCCGAAAATCAACACCGCGTGGCAAAGCCCGTGCCAAAATAAAACGCAGCCGGATCGCCAAAAAGAAAACCCGTAAACCGGCAAAATAATGCCCGCTTGGGGCCAGCGCAGCGACACCCGAAGGCGTAGCCGAGGGCCTGGTCCCAAGCGAAGCGCGGGAGCGGCGGTGGCCTCAGCGACGCTCGGTTAGGTTACGGTGAATTGCCCCATCATGCCCAGATCTTCGTGTTCCAGAATGTGGCAATGAAACATATAGGGGTGCGCTGCATCGGCTGTGCGGTCAAATCGCACCAGAATTTCAGCGGTGCCTTGCACCAATACCACGTCTTTCATGCCGGAATTGGCAAAATCAACCTGTGTGCCATTATGCGAAAGCACCTGAAACGATGTGCCGTGAACATGGAATGGATGCGCCATTTCCGAACCCTGTATTTCCCAGATTTCTGTGTCGCCTTTTGTAATCTGTTGGTTGATCACAGCCATATCCA
>CAZSSS010000093.1:0-6758 GCA_964609255.1 uncultured Rhodobacterales bacterium | reverse complement strand
CAACAGGCTGGTCACCTGTTGACACGTCAAATTCTACGATTGCGATAAGCATTTTATGTTCCTTTTGGATTTTATGGATGTATATCCCGCACTTACGCGGCTGGGTAACCCGGTGGCAAAGGGCAGGTGCTGGATGTCTTCAAACCCCGCCTGCCTTAGCATATTTATCATTTTCGCAGGGGGGAAAGCCTTGTTTCGCCATATCAACTGGATAAGTGCGGTGCACCAATGCGGCTTACTTGCGGCCAAAACAAATACCCCACCGGGCAGCATTCGCTGATAAATTTCGGTTAAGGTTTGAACGGGGTTTGGGCAATGTTCGATCATGTGACCACAGATCACTGTGTCAAACTGCACATCGGGGGGCAGTGTTTCGATCGCGCCCAGATGCGCGTTGACCACGGGCATCTTTCCCATGATCCGCGTCTCAGCAACAGCAAGCATTTTTGCCGAGATATCTAATAGGGTCAATTTTGCAGGGCTGGCCTGAACAGTCAGATAGGCCAACGCAAAGTCTCCACAACCTGTGCCAAGGTCAATGACATTGGCACCGCCACCACGGGGCAGCGCGGTTTTTATCAGCTGGCGATATGCCGCCGGAAAACCAAAATCATTGATCTTACTGTGCCATCTGGTTGATGCGAGATCATAACGATGGGCAAGTTTTTGGGTGTTTTGTGGCATTGCTCCCCCTTTCGGGGAAACAAATATCAGACGTGGATTATAATTTCTTCCGCTGGTTTGCCAAAAAACAGCGCGTAACGGCCAAAATCAGATATCGCTGGCGGCGGTAATAACCTTGCCCAGCAAACCGTATTTGATGGCCTCATCCGTGTTTAGCCAGAAATCCCGCCGCGTGTCTTTGGCGATTTGTTCAGGCGTTTGGCCGGTTGCTTTGGCAAAAATACGTTCAAACCGTTCTTTCATGATTTCGATTTGCTGCGCCTGAATTTCAACATCAGAAGCTTTGCCGCCAATGCCGCCTGCGGGTTGATGCAGCAAAAACCGGGTATTTGGCAGGCAAAAGCGGTTTTTCTTATCAGCACCGATGAATATTAACGCGCCCGCGCTGGCCACCCAGCCTGATCCGATCACACGAACCACTGGTTTGATGAATTTAATCAGGTCATGCACCATATCACCAGATTCAACATGTCCGCCGGGGGACGAAATGAACATGGTAATCGGTTCGTCATTGACTGCTGCCAATGCCAACAGTCGTTCCGACGTGGATTTGGCCAGCTTGTCGTTGATTTCACCGACAACTGTCACATAACGGTTCTCAAAAGTAATACGTTCCGGCGAAAATGCCTTGTCTTTGTTGTCTTTGTCGTCTTTATCGTCGCTCATAATTTCCGCCTTGTTTCACTGTTTGCATAGCTATCGCATTTTCCCTGACAGAGTGTAAACCGCGTAATTAAAGCGGCAGGGCGCGTTGCTCGACTATGGTCTCCATTGCGAAGTAAGACGTGACCTGATCCAGATCAACCTTTGCGATCAATCTTTGGTAAACTCGGTCATAGCTGGGCATATCTTTGGTCACAACCTTTAGCATATAATCGTAATCGCCACCGATGCGGAAAAAATCCGTTACCTCGGGGATGGTGATCACATGACTGCGAAAACTTCGCAGCCAGTCAGCCGAATGATGCCTTGTGCGCAGCATTACAAAAACCACCAGCCCCAATCCCAGCTTTTGCCGGTTCAACACGGTTGTCTGGCCTTTTATCACCCCGCTGGCCGTCAGGTTTTGCAGCCGCCGCCAACAGGCGTTTTGGGATAAGCCGACGATCTCTGCCAGTTCCCGTTGCGATTTGGACGAATCCTTTTGCAGCGCTGACAGGATAGCACGATCAATTTGATCTAGTTTTGAAAGTTTCATTCGATCATTTGACACAATTATTATGAAAATCACAATGATTTTGAAGAATATTTTGCGTAAAAAATGATAAATAGTAGCCAAGAAACCTGTGGAGATGAAAATGCCGTTGAATATCTTTCGCGATTCTTTGGGTTCTGACAATATTATTGAACATTTACGCGGCGGCCTGATTGGTGAGGGGGTCACGATCCCCTCATCAACCGGTAATGTGCCGCTGGTCTATGCGGATTATGTGGCCTCGGGGCGGGCGTTACAACAGGTCGAGGATTTTGTGCTGAAACATGTGCTGCCTTTTTACGCCAACACCCATACCGAGGATTCATTTTGTGGCTGTTATACAGGTAAATTGCGTGAAGCAGCGCGCGCAGAGATCGCCCGACTGACAAATGCAACATCGGCAAATTCAGTGATTTTTACCGGCTCGGGGGCGACTTCGGGGTTAAATCGGCTGGTGGCATTGTTGAATGTAAACGAGGCGCAAAACCCGGTGGTTTTTATCGGACCTTATGAACATCACTCAAATATTCTGCCCTGGCGGGAAAGCAAAGCCACGGTTGTCGAAATTCCTGAAATTGAGAGCGGTGGCCCGGATTTGGTTCTGCTTGAGCAGGCATTAAAAGAACACAGCAATTCGGATCTGAAAATCGGCAGTTTTTCGGCGGCGTCGAATGTAACAGGGGTGATTACCGATACAGGTCCGGTGACCCGGCTGTTGAAATCCAACGGTGCTTTGGCGGTTTGGGATTATGCCGGCGGTGGGCCTTATCTGACCATTGATATGGCCAGCGGCACCGATGCGGCGAAAGACGCGGTTGTGATTTCACCACATAAGTTCCCCGGCGGGCCGGGGGCCTCGGGGGTGATGATTGTGCAAAACGCGGCAGTGCAACGCAAAACCCCGACATGGCCGGGGGGCGGCTCGGTTGCGTTTGTATCGCCTTGGGGGCATGAATATCTGGGTGATATAATCTCACGAGAGGAAGCGGGAACACCAAATATCATTGGTGATATTCGCGCAGCGCTGGCATTTATCGTCAAAGACGTGATTGGCCAGAAGGTGATTGAGCAGCGCGAGGCAGAGCTGAACGCCATGGCGATCAAAGGTTGGGCAGATAACCCGTATCTAACCCTTTTGGGCACAAAAATCAGCCATCGGTTACCGATTTTTTCGTTTGTGGTGCATGATGAACAGGGACGTAATATCCATTTTTCTGAAGTGACCCAAAAGCTGAGCAACATCTATGGCATCCAGTCGCGTGGTGGCTGTGCCTGTGCTGGCCCCTATGGGCATCGTTTGCTGGAGCTTGACCAGCCACGTTCGGAATCTTTGTATCGCCAGATGAATGCGGGCAATCTGGAGGCTAAACCGGGCTGGATTCGTCTGAATTTCAGCTATTTGATGAATGATGAAACGGCGCAATACATTATCAAAAGTGTTGATGCCCTGACCCGCGATCTGGCAAGCCAGCGCAGACTGGCGGGCTGACGGGCGTGACATCCCCAAGCCGAGCGAAGCGAGGCTTGGCTTAGCGGTTATGTTTGGCGATGTGTTTTTCCAGTCTGTCAGCGATTGCGACAGCGTCGAAATCTAAGAACTTCGTTTTCCGCATATGCATTTCGCGCCAGATAAAGGCCTGAAGTTCAGCGCCATCTGGCACAGCCGGATAGTTTTCCGGGTTATTTTTCTGATAAGCTGTGTAATTCGGGTTGGATTGCAGGGCTTCAATTACCCAGTCAAATACCGGCGCGATATGGAAATGGATTTGAGAACCTTTAACCAGACCAAACCTGCCGACCAGTATATTTTGCGGCTGCAAAACCGTCTCAACCGCGTTGGTGGCGTATTTCAGGCAATGGCCCATTTCGGCGGCTGCGTCATTCGAAAGCTGTCCGAATTTCTGCACGGAAACATCGCGATGGGTCACGTAAACATAGCCCGGAATGGAATAGGTCATATTGGCATTGATCATCCAGTCTTGCCCTTGCCAAATACATTTGTCTGTCATTTCATTCCTCGCTGGACGTTCCGAATAGGTCAATATATGGCAGAACTATGAGCATTTTCAAAACGATGACAATCACCGAGGGGCGCAAATTACCGTTTTGGCGGCGACCTGTTGCATTGCTGGTTGTGCTGGCCGCCGCACTGCCGTTGGCGTTTTCGGTTTGGTCGGCATTGCTGAACAATTTTGTGATCGAAGCTGCTGGATTTGATGGTTCTGACATCGGCTGGTTGCATACGGTGCGGGAAATTCCGGGGTTTTTGGCGGTGGGTGTTATCGCCATTATTGTGTTTATGCGTGAGCAAATTCTGGGTGTTGTGATGATGATTGCGCTGGGGTTGGCGGTGATGGTCACGGCGTGGTTTCCCGGCTTTCAGGGGTTGCTGATTACCACCATGATCGGCTCGTTCGGGTTTCATTATTATGAAACTGTGAACCAATCGCTGCAATTGCAATGGATCAACAAAGACAAAGCGCCCCAAACCTTGGGCTGGATTGTGGCGGCGGGGTCAGCGGCGTCGCTGGTCGCTTATGGGCTGCTGGTGCTGGGCTGGAAAACCCTGGGGCTGAGCTATAATTTTGTTTATCTGGTTGGCGGCGGCGCAACAGCCTTGATCGCGGTGGTGTGCTTTTTTGCCTATCCGCAATTTGAGGCCCCGACCAAGCAACACACCAAAATGATCCTGCGCAAACGATACTGGTTGTATTATGCGCTGCAATTCATGGCAGGCGCGCGGCGGCAAATATTTGTGGTTTTTGCGGCGTTTATGATGGTGGAACGCTTTGGTTTTGAGGTCCACGAAGTCACCGCGCTTTTCCTGATAAATTTCATTGCCAATATGATTTTTGCGCCCGTCATGGGCTATGTCATTCAGCATATCGGAGAGCGCCGCGCCCTTATGTTCGAATATGCCGGGTTGATTCTGGTTTTTCTGGCCTATGGCGGAATTTATCTGTTCCATTGGGGCGTTATTCTGGCGGCGGCGCTTTATGTGATTGACCACATGTTTTTTGCGCTGGCTTTTGCCCTGAAAACCTATTTCCAGAAAATCGCTGACCCGCAGGATATTGCGCCCACAGCAGCGGTGGCGTTTACCATTAACCATATTGCGGCGGTGGTATTGCCCGCGTTGCTGGGGTATTTGTGGATCACATCGCCTTTGGCGGTTTTTGTATTGGCCGCAGCGATGGCGGCGGGGTCACTGGCGCTGTCGATGATGATTCCACGTCATCCGTCAAAAGGCCATGAAACGGTATTTTCATGAGCAATATTCAAGGTAAGTTCCTGACCGGTTCCACCATGCGGCATGTGGTGGTTATGACCATGACGGCCTCTGTCGGGTTGACGTTTATGTTTCTGATTGATGCGGCCAGCCTGTTTTGGGTGTCGCGCATGGGCGTTGAGCAAAACGTGGCAGCGCTGGGTTTTGCATGGACCATTCAGTTTTTCACCATCTCGGTTGGCATTGGCCTGATGATTGCTGCGGTGGCGCTGGTCAGTCGATCAATCGGGCAGGGCAAACGTGCAACTGCACGCCGACAAGCCACCGCCGCCATGCTGATTGCCGGTGTGGTGCAGGGCGCGATTGCGCTGGTTATCTGGCTGCTGCGCGATCCTATTTTGACCACCGCCGGCGCAACCGCTGAGACCATGGCGATTGCCAGCCGGTATCTGGCGATTACCATTCCGGCGTTACCGATCGTGGCTGTGGGCATGGTTGGCGCGGGTGTTTTGCGCGCAGAAGGCGATGCCTATCGTTCGATGCTGGTGACCATCATTGCGGGGCTTGTCGCGATGATTTTTGACCCGCTGTTTATTTTTACCTTTGGTCTGGGCGTGGACGGCGCGGCGATTGTTGTGGTGATTTCACGCCTTACAACCGCCGTTTTGTCGATCTGGTTTATCATTCGCGTGCATGATTTGGCGGCGCGGCCTGCATGGGCAGATATTCGCAGCATTGCAAAACCGTTTTCCCTGATTGCAGGGCCAGCGGTGCTGACGCAGCTTTCCACGCCGTTTGGCAATTATATCGTGACGATCTTTATGTCGGATTTCGGCGACGGCGCCGTGGCGGGCTGGGCGGTGGTTTCGCGTCTGACCGTGGTCGCATTTGGCGGTATTTTTGCGCTGTCGGGTGCGGTGGGGGGGATATTTGGGCAAAATTACGGTGCGGGGAAAATTGACAGGGTTGTGTCAACGTATCGCGATAGTTTCATCTATTGTGTGATCTATGTGGCGCTGGCGTGGCTGGTGTTGTTTTTGTTGCGGGGTGTGATTGTCGATGTGTTTGGCCTTGGGATGCAAGGCGCTGAAATCGTTTACGGATTTACCAATTTGGCGGCGGGGGGATTTGCCTTTAGCGGCATCTTGTTTGTGTCGAACGCGACGTTTAACAACCTTGGCCACCCGTTTTGGTCCACTGGTTTTAACTGGGCTCGTGACGGAATATTGATGTTTCCGCTTTGCTGGTTATTTGGTAATATGCTGGCAGGGCCGGGAATTGTCTATGGGCAAGCCCTTGCGGCTGTGATCATTGGCACGTTGGCGGCAGTCGTGGCATGGCGCTTTGTTAACCGATTGGGGGAATAGATGTTTTTTGGAAAACCAAAACCGCTTTGCGCGTTGCCCAAGGATGCAGCGCATTATGTGAATGGCAACCCGATGCACGCGCCCTATCCCGACGGGTTCCAGCGGGTGCAATTCGCCATGGGCTGTTTCTGGGGGGGTGAGCGGATTTTCTGGCAAATTCCGGGCGTTTGGGTGACCTCTGTTGGCTATGCGGGCGGCGATGTTGCGAACCCGAGCTATGAGGCAGTTTGCACAGGCAACACCGGCCATACCGAAGTGGTACATGTGGTTTTTGACCCAGCGG
>CAZSSS010000092.1:0-6763 GCA_964609255.1 uncultured Rhodobacterales bacterium | reverse complement strand
TTTCCTCGGGCCGATCCACACGCGGTTGGCGCGCACCATCTGCCAGAATCAGGTCAAAGGGCATATCTCCCAGCACGTTAATTCTGCGTCGGTTATTGGCAATAGCCTCGATCATCAGGCTACCCTCGCTTAAGAAATCGCGGGTAACTGCGCGGGATACATTTTCAAACGGGCCACTTACAACCATCACTCCATCAGGAATTTGGTCAACGGCAATCCCGCGTCGCACCGCGTGGATATCATCAAATTCACGCTCGGACATACCCAAAAACAATACCGAATTGCCCGGTTTAGTCGCCAAAAGCGCGGTTAGGAAATCTATTGATATGCCATCAATTTCAATATCCACAAGCGAATCCGAACCTGTGTCGCTTGGCAATACCCAGCTTTGGTTGCCATAATTTACAATGTGACCCGAGATGTGAATTACCACGGTATCCGCATCGTTCAATTCTCCTGCAAAATTTCTGAGCACCCGCCGCAATTGTGCATGGCTTCGATCACGCCCACCAATCGTTTGGAAACCCGCATCACGGTATGCAGCCAACAGATCATCATGCACCGAAAGCGCACCCCGGACATTTCGCCCATTTTCATAGTTTTCAAAAGACAAGATCAGCGCAAGTTTCTCTGCGGTGGCGGGAAATGCCGCCAAGAAAAATACGACAATGCCTAAGATTTTGGAAATTTGTTTCATATGAGACCCCCAGTTCTTGGAAACCATAACAAATATGCACCCTATGTGAACATCCTAGAATTGTCTTGATGGGATTCTAGTCATATTTCCGCCGATCCTCGATCAGCAGACCATCCTTGGGTAAGCTGCCAACTGCACATATTTCGACCTCACCGCGCAGTTTCAAAATATCCTGAACGCTTGCGGAAATCGCAGCCAGATTGCCGGCATTTGATTCGACCTGAACCAGCATCGTATCACGTTCAGCGTCGCGCAGCGCAATAATCCGGGCTTTTTCGATCTCGGGATGGGCCGCCACCAGCGCCGCAACCTGTTCAGGGCGCACAAACATGCCTTTGATTTTGGTGGTCTGATCAGCCCGCCCCATCCAGCCTTTGATGCGCATATTTGTGCGCCCACACGGGCTGATGCCCGCCATAACCGCCGAAAGATCACCGGTTGCAAAGCGGATCAAAGGGTAATCCCGGTTAAGCGTTGTAACGATAACCTCGCCAATCTCGCCGTCGGGGACAGGGGTGCCGGTGCCGGGGGTGACGATCTCAACAATCACACCCTCATCCACAATCATGCCTTCCATGGCATCGGATTCATATGCGATATTGCCAAGATCAGCGGTGGCGTAACATTGCAAACACTGGATCCCCCGGTCAGCATATTCCGCCCGCAAGCTGGGGAATAATGCCCCGCCGCCAACGCCAGCGCGGGTGATGCGCGACAGGTCAACACCCATTTCATCTGCCTTATCAAGGATGATTTTCAAATAATCCGGCGTGCCAGCATAGGCCGTCACCCCCAGTTGAACCGCCGCTTGCACCTGCAATTCGGTCTGGCCGGTTCCGGCGGGAAAAACCGTTGCACCCACCGCTTTGGCTGCGCTTTCAAACATCATGCCCGCAGGGGTCAGATGATATGAAAAACAGTTTTGCACAACATCACCAGCACGCACACCCGTTGCATGCAAAAACCGCCCCAAACGAAACCAGTCATCACCGCGCCCGCCGGGCTCATAAATCGGCCCCGGGCTTTGAAATACATGCGCAAAATTTGCGCCAGTGCCAAACCCGCCAAACGGAGGGCTGGCCTGTTGTGCTGCGCCCAATTCAGCCTTTCTCAAGATCGGTAAGGTTGACAGCGCGGCGCGATCAACCACCTGAGCCACATTAACCGATGCCAGACGCGCCGCCATTGCCGGGGCGTTATGGCTGGCATTAATCAGTTGTGCAGGCAGATCTGCGGCCATAGCCGCCGCGCGCTGATCACTCGAACGCGTTTCCAGTTCATCAAAATATTCAGACATATTACACTCCTGAGAATGTCAGCTTAACCATCTTTTGCGCCGGCGGTATGACCGAACATCCCTAAAAGACTTGCGGCCTTCTTCCGACATGCCCAGATAAAATTCTTTAACATCGGGGTTTTCGCGCAGCTCGTCAGCCGGGCCTTCCATCACCACGCGGCCAGATTCCAGAATAAATCCTTTATGGGCGAAACGTAACGCTACATTTGTGTTTTGCTCTGCAATCAAAAATGACACGCCCTCAACTTCATTCAGGCTTTTGACAATGCCGAAAATTTCCTCAACCAGTTGCGGCGCCAACCCCATGCTTGGCTCATCCAGTAAAACCGTTTCGGGGTTGCTCATCAACGCCCGCCCAATCGCAACCATTTGCTGTTCCCCGCCAGAGGTATACCCAGCCTGCGATTTTCGGCGTTCCTTCAACCGTGGGAAATACTCATAAACCAGATCAAGGCTCTGTTTGATCGCCGCTTTGCCGTCATTACGGGTATACGCGCCGGTCATCAGGTTTTCATCCACGGTTAGATGTTCAAAAACATGCCGGCCTTCCATCACCTGAATAACGCCGGATTTCACCAATGTTGCCGGGTCCAGCCGATCAATCGGTTTCCCGCGATAGCTGATCGTGCCCTTGGTCACGTCACCGCGTTCAGCACGCAAAAGGTTCGATATCGCCTTTAGCGTGGTGGTTTTACCCGCACCATTCCCCCCGAGCAAAGCGGTGATACCGCCCTTATCCAACGTCAGGCTAACGCCTTTCAGCACCAGAATGACGTTATTATAAATAACTTCGATGTTGTTCACATCTAACAATACTTCTGAATTGTCGGTCGAATCTAACATCGTATTTCCTTCAAAAAGCCCCCTCCGAATGCCGGAGGGGGTATTGTTTTTAGTTACACTGGCTTTCAATGTTGTTTTCAGCCGCATAAGCAGCCGAATCCGCATCGATCAGAGGTTGGATGACAGATATGTCTGAATCACCAAACCCGGTAATCAACGACCATGTTTGTGCAGTCGCATCCCATTGCGCCACCGCGCCAAGACCAGGGCCACCATGGTTTTCACAGCTATTTGAGAAATTCGGGCCAAAGCCTTCCAATCCGATAGCGGCCATTGTTTCATCAGAAACAACCAGGTTTTCCAGCCCGTCACGCATCATTGCTGCATCAATTTGTGCAACGCCGTGCATGGCTTGTGCTACTTTCACAGCCTCAGCTGCCAACATCGCGGCATACATGCCACGGTTATAAAGCACGGTGCCAACGTTTTCGCCTGAACCAGCCGCAAGGCCCGCATCAATCACATATGTTTGCATGTCGTCAAACATCGGGAAATCGGTGCCCATCGCATGGAAAGTCAGCGCTTTGTAACCGTCAGCCGCTGCACCAGCGGGGATCACGTCATTTTCAGAACCAGACCACCAGATACCGATGAAGTTTTCCATTGGGAAACGAACGTTCGCGGCTTCTTGAATGGCCACCTGATTCATCACACCCCAACCCCAAAGCAGGGCGTAATCTGGACGCTCGCGGCGCACTTGCAACCATTGCGATTTCTGTTCTTGACCCGGAGAATCAATAGGCAGCAACGTCAGGCTGAAACCATGGATTTCGGCCAATGCTTCAAGCGTTGGAATTGGTTCCTTGCCGTAAGCTGAGTTATGATAAAGCAATGCCACAGATTTACCTGACATATCGCCATCATTTTCTGCCAACATATGGTTCACCGCAATTGATGCGCCGTTCCAATAGTTGACCGGAAAGTTGAACACGTGGCTGAACACGTCGCCATTGGCAACAGATGTGCGGCCATACCCGGTTGTCAGCATCGGAATGCCATCAGCCGTTACACGCGGGATCAACTGATAGGTCATACCTGTTGAAAGCGGTTGATAGATCAACGAACCGTCACCTTTGGTGGCCTCGTAACATTCAACACCTTTTTCGGTCGAATAGCCGGTTTCGCATTCGTTCACGACGGTCATAACACCGCCAATGCCGCCGTCACGCTCATTCAAAAGCGTCATGTAATCGGCAAAGCCATCCGCAACTTCGGAGCCATTGGCACCGAACGGGCCGGTGCGATAGCTGAGGCTTGGGAATACCAATTCAGCCAATACCGGACCTGCGACCATTGTGGCCGCAACAGCAACTGCTGCTAGTTTGGTTAGTTTCATGTCGTTCCTCCCTTTAGGTTTGACATTGTTAATGCTCCGGCTTGCCGCCGACAGCGTTTTGTGACCAGCCCTAATGCGGGAATGGCCATAATCTGAGTTTAGCCTTGGCGAACCGCCACAGCTGCGCGATTCCCCTTGGTTCAAGAACCAAAGTTATCATAATAAACAGCCCGATGAAGACGAATTCGAGATGGGCCGCAATATCAATCGGGAAATTGAGCTGCCCCACCATGATATTCTTAAGCAATACCGGCATCAGCACCAAAAAGGCCGCGCCAATAAAACTGCCAAAAATAGTGCCCAACCCGCCGATAATAACCATAAACAGCAACAGAAACGATTTTTGAATGCCAAAGGCCTCGCCAACTTCGATTGCGCCCAAATAGACCGAAAAGAACAACGCTCCGGCAATGCCGATAAAAAACGAGCTGACAGCAAATGCCAGCAATTTGGTTTTCAGCGGGTTGACCCCGATGATTTCTGCGGCAATGTCCATATCACGAATGGCCATCCAACTGCGCCCGATCCGGCCGCGTGTCAGGTTGCGCGCCAACCACGCCAACCCCACAACCAGCACCAGACAGAACAGATATTTTGCGGATGACGTTGCGGTTGCGCCGGTTACTTCAAAGCCCAAAATCTCGCGCGCGGGGGCGGTGATCTGGCCCGATGCTGAATAATTGTAAAACCAGCCAAATTTGTTGAACATCCAGACAAGGAAAAATTGCGCCGCAAGGGTGGCCACCGCCAGATAAAACCCTTTGATGCGTAAGCTCGGCAGGCCAAATACCAGCCCGACCATCGCTGTCACAGCGCCGGAAAGCAGCACGATTATAAACATGTTCAAATCAGGAAAAGAGGTCATCAGCTTATAAGTTGTATAAGCCCCAACCGCCATAAACCCACCAGACCCAAGGCTGATCTGCCCACAATACCCGCCCAAAATATTCAGACCAAGCGCGGCAATGGACCATACCAAAAATGGAATAAATATCGCATTGGCCCAATAATCATTGATGAAAAGTGGAATAATCCCAAAGGCCACAGCCAGCATAAGATAATAGCCATAGCGATCCAGCTTGAGCGGAAAGGTCTGGTTATCCTCGGCATAAGTTTTCTTAAAATCACCTGCTTCGCGGTAAAACATTTATGCGACCTCCGGGAAAAGTTTTTTGATTATTTTTGGAATCCAGTAAAGGGCGCAGACAAACAGTAGGAAGCTAAACGCAGAATGCGTAACGAAGAAAAATCGATTCATATCCCCGACTGTAACCCCGTTTTTAATGTAGCCAAAAATGGTATAAATTTCATTGACCATGTTAAGGGCTTGCATAACTGTAATAAATCCTAGCCCGACAACAAGTAATTTGTAAAATGTACGCTCCATGCATCACACCCTCTCGATTATCTTCTCGCCAAACAGACCCTGCGGCCTGAAGACAAGGAAAATAAGGGCCAGCACATAGGCAAACCAGTTTTCAGTTGCATTCATCGTGAACCCCATAAAATCGCCGAACCAGCTGGAGCTAACGACGAATTCAAACACTTTTTCGCCCACACCAATGATCATCCCGCCGATAATCGCCCCGGGAATGGAGGTAAAACCACCCAGCATCAACACCGGCAAGGCCTTTAGGGTAATCAGGCTCAAACTGAATTGAACACCTGATTTGGCCCCCCACATGATGCCCGCCACCAGCGCCACCATGCCCGCAATTGACCAGACAATCACCCAGATCGTGCGCAAGGAATTGCCAACCGACAGGGCGGCCTGATGGTCATCCGCGACAGCGCGCAAGGCACGGCCTGTTTTGGAATACTGGCTGAAAATAGTCAGTGTAATCACAAGCAATGTCGCAATGACCGCCGCTGTAATGTCCAGTTTGTCGATAAAGAACCCGTAAAACTTGTCTGTGCCAAGACCGGATGTCGCGTTCTCGATCAGCAAAGACCCGCCTTGCGGTAAGCCCGGAATGCCCAGCGCGGGCATGGAAAGGTCAATCACCTTGATGTCGGAACCCCACATCAAATCGCCAAAACCTTCCATGAAATAGGCCAGGCCGATCGTGGCCATAAACAGGATCACAGGTTCTTGGTTGATAAGATGTTTCAGCAAGTATCGCTCCACCAGCCACGCAAACAGGATCATCACGCCGATGGTCAGGCCAATCGCGGCCAATGCCGGAACTTCCCAACCAAAACCATGGATTTTGGTGCCAAATACCGCGTTGATAATATGTGAAAACGGCACGCGCCCTTCTTGAATGGACACAAGCGTCATCGCGCCAAACAGCGCCATCACGCCTTGGGCATAGTTGAACACACCCGAGGCTTTGAAGATCAGCACAAAGCCAAGCGCCACAAGCGAATACATAACGCCCGTCATTAATCCGTTTAACGCGGCCTCAATGCCATAAAGAAACTGGTCTAACATCTATTTCCCCTTAATCATGGGCCACACCCAGATAAGCATCGATCACGTCTTGATTATTGCGCACTTCATCCGGTGTGCCATCGCCGATTTTTGCGCCGTAATCCATCACCACTACGCGGTCGGAAATATCCATCACCACGCCCATGTCGTGCTCAA
>CAZSSS010000091.1:0-6776 GCA_964609255.1 uncultured Rhodobacterales bacterium | reverse complement strand
ATCGGCAGATCGGATTGAATACGCACCTTGAACGGGGCCATCACGTCTGGCCGGTCGGGGTAAAAGGTTATTTTGCGAAAGCCCTCTGCCTCGCATTGGGTGCAAAACAGACCGTTTGATATATATAACCCCTCCAGCGAGGTGTTCGATAACGGGTTGATTTCGGTCACACATTCCCAGACGAATGCGCCCGCAGGAACGGCAACGCTAAGCCCGTTTTTTGTTATGTTTAGGTCTGTTTGTGACAGCGGCGCATCGTTAATTTTTGCCGAGACCAGTTTCAAATCTTTTCCGTCTAAATTCAGTAAGCTTCCCGGATTTAAGGGGTTGGGTTGGAACCAAATTTTTGTGGTAACAGTGGTGGCTTTTTCGTCAAGATCAAAACATATTTCGACGTTATCAATCAAAAAAGCAAACGGTGAATAATCGGAAAGATACTGGGTTGCGGTGTCGGTCATGGTTGGCTC
This sequence comes from uncultured Rhodobacterales bacterium, assembly GCA_964609255.1. GTDB lineage: Bacteria > Pseudomonadota > Alphaproteobacteria > Rhodobacterales > Rhodobacteraceae > UBA3077. Next base: position 6,309 of record CAZSSS010000091.1, on the reverse strand, counting down.
CTGCGGGAATATCTGCCCAGACTATGCCAAAATCAAAGAACAGCAAGTCCCGATTGTGTGCAATTCCAGTTTCTGGTAAAGCACGGCACATGATGGTAACATCCCCCATTCGGAGGCCGGAACGTGGCAATCAGAAAGACTTATTATGGCTTGCAAATTGCCAGTAATTTTGCAGATTTTATCAAAAACCATGCGCTGCCCGGCACCGGCATAGATGCAGATCATTTCTGGCAAGCGCTTGCAAAAATTGTTCATGAATTTGGCCCGCTTAACCGTGCCTTGTTGGAAACGCGCAATGAAATGCAGGGCCAAATTGATGAATGGCACCGATCCAAAACCAGCGAACCCTACAAAGATTTTTTGCAACGCATCGGGTATTTACAACCCGAATCCCCGGATTTCTCGATTGAAACCAGCAACATAGACGCAGAGATCGCAACAATCGCAGGGCCGCAGCTTGTGGTTCCTATCACGAACGCTCGGTTTGCTTTGAATGCTGCAAATGCGCGCTGGGGCAGTTTATTTGATGCGCTTTACGGCACAGATGCAATGGGGGATTTGCCCGCAAAAGGCTCGTTTGATCCAGTGCGCGGCGCGCGTGTTCTGGGGTGGAGCAAGGCGCATCTCGACAAGGCGCTGCCTTTGGCCGGTGGAACATGGGCGGATATAAACAGCATTCATCTTGAAAATGATATGCTGATTTTCACAAGCCCGAGCGGCGATACCGGCCTTGCTGATCCTGCACAATTTATCGGATACGCGCCCGGTCTTACCGAAATTATCTTTGTTAAAAATCAATTGCACATTCGTGTTTGTATCGATAGATCAAGCGCGGTTGGCAAACTGGATATTGCTGGAATTTCGGATGTCTTCCTTGAATCGGCTGTTTCTACCATCATGGATTGTGAAGACTCGGTCGCAACCGTTGATGCCGAAGATAAAATATTGGCCTATGGCAACTGGTTGGGGCTGATGAAAGCTGATCTTTCTGCGCAAATCGTCAAAGCTGGCAAGGTTTCAACGCGCAGCCTGACACAGGATATGTCATATTTACGCGTTGACGGAACCAAGTTGACCCTGAAAGGGCGGGCGTTGATGTTGGTCAGAAATGTTGGTCATTTAATGACAAATCCGGCCATTCTGGACCAAACCGGCCAGGAGGTTTTTGAAGGGATCATGGATGCTATGGTCACGACACTGATCGCCATGCATGACCTGAAAAAAACTGACGGTATCAGGAATTCTGTGTGCGGTTCGATTTATGTGGTCAAGCCAAAAATGCATGGCCCGCAAGAAGTCGCTTTTGCCGATTCATTGTTTGGCGCGGTTGAAGCCGCGCTTGGCCTGCCGCAATACACTGTTAAACTTGGCATTATGGATGAGGAGCGGCGCAGCTCGGTGAATTTGAAAGAATGTATTCGCGCGGCAAAGCATCGCGTCGCATTTATCAATACCGGTTTTCTGGACCGCACCGGCGACGAGATCCATACATCAATGGCAGCAGGGCCGGTTGTCCGCAAAGCTGATATGAAAACCCAAAAATGGATTAAGGCCTATGAAAACAACAACGTAGATGTTGGTTTGGCCTGTGGGTTGCAAGGCAAAGCGCAGATCGGTAAAGGCATGTGGGCGATGCCCGACCTAATGGCCGAAATGCTGGCGGACAAAATCGAGCATCCAAAATCTGGGGCTAATTGTGCATGGGTGCCAAGCCCGACAGCCGCGACGTTGCACGCCACGCATTATCATTTGGTGAACGTAACTTCAGCCCAAAACCAGATCAAATCAGCGGGGGCGCGCAGCAGCCAGGCAGATTTGTTAACACTACCCCTTGCGCATGATCCGCAGTGGTCTGGCCCCCAGGTTTCTGAGGAACTGAATAACAATGCCCAAGGTATTCTGGGTTATGTGGTGCGCTGGATCGATCAGGGGATTGGCTGTTCCAAAGTGCCCAACATTCATGATGTTGAACTGATGGAAGACCGCGCGACCTGTCGAATTTTCAGCCAGCACATGGCCAATTGGCTGTATCATGGGGTTACCAGCGTTGAAGAAATCACCACGGCAATGCAACGCATGGCGGCGGTTGTGGATGGCCAAAACGCGCATGACCCGGCATATCAACCCATGGCACCCGGTTTTGACGGCGCTGCGTTTTGCGCGGCGCTGGATCTGGTATTGAAGGGGGCCGCGCAGCCTAATGGCTATACGGAACCGTTGCTCCACCACTATCGTTTGGCGTATAAGGCTGGCGAATTAACCTAATATTCCTGTGCCAGTTTTTCCGGTAAATTCTGTGGGTGATAATCGGTATAAACCCTAGGTGAACAAGTTTCCCAGTCTGCATAAAACATATCTTGATTTTTTTGGTCAAGTAATGGAAAAAGGCCCAACTTTTGTCAAAGGAAGACGTGATGAGACGCCCCGTTGTTGGTATAATTGGAAATTATCAAATGATCGGTGATGATTATCCGGTTCAGGCGGTTGGCGTCATGAATATTGATGCAGTTTCCGAAGTTTCTGGCGCAGTATCTTTGGTTATTCCAGCAATGCCGGGCAATGCGAATGCAAGCGAATTGGCCCAAATATGTGATGGGTTTGTGTTTACCGGCGGGCGGCCCAATGTTCATCCCAGCCATTATGGCCACGAAGAAACCGAAGCTCATGGTGCTTTTGACCTTGATCGCGATAACCTGACATTGCCGCTTATTCGTCATTGCGTTGATGCTGGCGTGCCTATTTTGGGTATTTGTCGCGGGTTTCAGGAATTTAATGTGGCGTTTGGTGGCACCTTGCATCCGGAAATTCGCGATATTCCGGGGCGGATGAATCACCGGATGCCGCCCGATGGCACGCTTGCTGAAAAATTTGAAGACCGCCATAAGGTCACGCTGGAAAATGACGGGGTCTTTGCCAAGATTTTTGGTGCCTCCAAGGTTTTTGTGAATTCACTGCACGGGCAGGGTATTTGCACCGCCGCTGACCGGGTTGTTGTTGATGGCCGCGCTGATGATGGCACGATGGAGGCGATCTATATCAAAGATTCACCGGAATTTGCTTTGGCAGTGCAATGGCACCCTGAATACAACGCGCGCCAGCATCAGGTTTCCCGGCCCTTATTCAAAGCATTTGGCGACGCGATGCGCCGCCAAATAGCGCAGTAACATTCCAGCAAATATCATACCTGCCAGCGTGATCATTCAACAGCCGTGAAAATGTTTCCATTATAAATCGCTCGGTCGGGCGGGTTTAGGACAGCACATCATCCAGCGTTGCCAGAATTGTTGTCCAGCCACCACTATGGTTGTCACGCTGTTCTTCATCGGCAAATTTGATGTGATGCAGCGTTAGCTCGGTTCCGGCGCCCAAAGGTTTCAGTGTCAAGGTTACGGTGCTGTCATCAACCGAAAACGGTGATTCCCATGTAAACACAATTTTTGAATGCGGATCGATTTCTTTATATTCACCGCCATGGGGCAGGTCGCCTGCTTTGGCGCGCATTAGCACCGAAAATCGCCCGCCAATAACCGGGTCAGCGGATGCTTCGGGGACCGACATGCCGGGACCGGGGGTCATAAATTTTGCCATCATTTCGGGGTTTAACCACGCGTTAAATACTGTTGCGGGTGCAGCGGAAAACACCCGCGAAGTTGTCATTTCTAGTTCAGCCATTGTCTTTTCCTTTTGATTTAACAGATCGTCCAGCGATTCCAGCCGAAGATCCCAGATAGAGCGGAGCGACCTAAACCAATCCTCAACCGCATCAACAGGGCCAAGATTGGCCTCAATCAGATGCACCCGCCCAAGCGTTTTGCGGGTAACAAGGCCGGATTTCTCCAGCACCTTGATGTGTTTTGAAACCGAATTAAGCGACATATCATAAAGCCCCGCCAGTTCGGTGACGCGGGTTGGCCCCTCCTGCACCAAAGTGGTCAGGATGGAGCGCCGCGTGACATCGCTGACGGCTTTTAGAGTGTCGTTAAGACTTGTGTTTAATTGCTCAACCATATGGGTGAATAACCTGTGATTCGTTGATTGTCAACCAAAAGGGTGAATATGTTATCCCCATTGCCATAACGCAGGGATATAACGATAGGCGCTGCCCTCAGAAATTACTTGCCCAACTCCGGGGAACGGAAAGTGATAGCCAAGCACCGCGATGCGATCGGTTGCCGCCATGTCCAGAATTTTGCGCCGCGTTGCTACGGTTTGGTCGGCGTCCATGTCTGGCGCGCCAACCCATTCGGGGCGTTCAAAATCAATATAGGCATTGCGGGCCACATCACCCAACACAAACAATTGTTCACCGTTGCTTTCAATATGTAACGACATATGGCCAAGCGTGTGGCCCGGTGTGTCAATCATGGTAATACCGGGGGCAACCTCATGCCCGTTTTGCACCTGTTCAAGCTGCAAATAATCAGCGTTCAGCGAATTTACCGCGCCCGCCACCAGTTGTTGCATGGCTTCGGGCACCATGTTGATGCGGTCAGATGTCATCCACCAGCTATGCTCAAATTCGCCCATGAAATATTGTGCATCGGGAAAAATTGCTTCGTCAAAGTCATCGCGGATGCCCCAGATATGATCGGGGTGGGCATGGGTTAGCACCACGTGGGTTATGCTGTCGTAATCAATGCCCGCAGCTTCCAGATTTTCCAGCATCCGGCCCGCGCTATCGACAAAGCGGTTACCAGAGCCCACATCAACCAGCACCACCGCATCACCCAGCTCAATCACTACGTGGTTGGTATGGGCTGTGATCCGGTCTGGCCCCATGAAATGCCGCATTAAAAATGCCTGAACCTCGGCGGGGTCAGCGTTAATTCCTGCGGTTGAGGCCGCAAGGCTAAGATTGCCATCCGACACAACCGTCAGCTTGGCATCACCCAATGTGAATTTAAAATACCCGGGGGCTTGGCTGCCCGATGGCCCGCCAAGCGCGGCAACCCGCGTGGCCGGCAAGGTCAGGGCAGGGGCGGCGGCGGTCATTTTTAATATATCACGGCGGCTGGGTTTAAGCAGGTTCATTTATGTCTCCCGAATGTGGTTTATCCAACTTCCCGTTTTTTATGGGTTATTGCAAGTCTCCCGGTCAATTGCGATAACGCCGCATGACATCTAGGATTCCCATTAACCGTCGGCTTTCTGTCGCCCCCATGATGGATTGGACAGACCGACATTGCCGGTATTTCCATCGGCTGCTGAGCGCGCACACCCTGTTATATACAGAAATGGTGACGGCAGCAGCGGTGATCCATGGTGATCAAGACCGGCTTTTGGGATTTAATCCGGTGGAGCAACCGCTGGCGTTGCAATTGGGTGGCTCTGACCCGGCGCAGCTGGCCAGCGCCACAAAAGCAGCCGTCCAGCGCGGGTATCATGAGGTAAATCTTAACATCGGCTGCCCCTCGGACCGGGTGCAAAGCGGCTGTTTTGGCGCGGTATTAATGGAACAGCCCGATCTGGTTGCCGAATGCGTAGCAGCGATGATCGATGCGTCGGGCAATGCCGAGATTACCGTAAAATGCCGCATTGGCGTTGATGAACAGGAACCGCGTGACGTGTTACCGGATTTTCTGGAACGGGTCTCAGCCGCCGGAGTGCGCAGTTTTTCCGTTCACGCCCGCAAGGCATGGCTGAAGGGGTTAAGCCCCAAACAAAACCGCGATGTGCCAGCGCTGGATTATCCACTGGTTTATCAGATGAAAAACGACTTTCCGGAACTGGAAATGTGCATCAATGGTGGAATTATTTCGTTAAACGAGGCTGAAACCCATCTGGCCAATGGCATGGATGGCGTAATGATTGGCCGCGCGGCCTATCACAACCCTGCCGAAATATTATGCAATGCTGACCGGCAGATATATGGCGTTGGTGCACAGGTTAACATCAGTGACGCCATTCAAAAAATGCTTGAATACATTGAAACAGAACTGACCAAAGGCACCCGTTTAAACCAGATTACCCGTCATATGCTGGGTGCTTTTGCGGGAAAACCGGGTGCGCGCAACTGGCGGCGCGTTATTTCGCAGGGTGCCCATAAAACCGGCGCGGGGCCGGAATTGATCCTGAAAGCTATGGAGGGTTTATGATGGGTTATTTACCGCTGTTACTGATCATGCTGGCCATCGGTGGATTTGCCGGTATTGCGGCGGGATTGCTGGGTGTTGGCGGGGGTATTATTTTGGTGCCTGCATTTTATTATGCTTTTACATCAATGGGGTATGACAGCCCGCAGATCATGCAAATATGCGTGGCAACTTCGTTGGCAACGATTATTGTGACCTCGGCGCGGTCCGTGCTGAG
>CAZSSS010000090.1:0-6895 GCA_964609255.1 uncultured Rhodobacterales bacterium | reverse complement strand
TCACCAGATTATCAAGAAGCATTGGCATTTGGCCTGCCCGCAGCACAACGTGAATACACATTTGTTGAAGGCGTTTAACGCCTCCAACAGTATTTTTGGGGTTAACCGACCAGCGCCGCATTCAGGTTCTGGTCGATTTTTTCCAAGAACCCTTCGGTAGTCAGCCATTTTTGGTTCGGGCCAACAAGCAATGCCAGATCTTTGGTCATGTCGCCGCTTTCCACAGTGGCCACAACCACGGTTTCCAGCGTGTTCGCAAATTCCATCAGCTTGGCATTATCGTCCAGTTTGGCGCGGTGTTTCAGCCCGCCGGTCCATGCATAAATGGAGGCGATGGAGTTGGTGGACGTGGCCTCACCTTTTTGGTGCTGGCGATAATGGCGGGTGACGGTGCCGTGTGCGGCTTCGGCCTCAACAATTTTGACGTCGGGGGTCATTAGCTGGCTGGTCATCAACCCAAGCGAGCCAAAGCCCTGCGCCACCGTATCTGACTGCACATCACCGTCATAGTTTTTGCAAGCCCAGACAAATTTGCCCGACCATTTCATCGCCGCCGCAACCATGTCGTCGATCAAACGATGTTCATAGGTGATACCGGCCGCGGCAAATTTATCAGCAAATTCAGCGTCGAATACTTCTTGAAACAGGTCTTTGAACCGCCCGTCATAGGCCTTCAGGATGGTGTTTTTGGTGGACAAATACACAGGCCAGCCAAGGTTCAACCCGTAATTCAACGAGGCTTTGGCAAAATCACGGATACTGTCATCGCGGTTATACATGCCCATGGCAACACCGGCGGATGGCGCGTCATAAAGAACGTGTTCAATGACTTTTCCGTCTTCGCCAACAAATTTCATGGTCAGCCTGCCAGCACCCGGAAAGCGGAAATCGGTGGCTTTGTATTGGTCACCAAACGCGTGGCGGCCAATGACAATTGGGTCGGTCCAACCGGGCACAAGGCGCGGCACATTTTTGCAAATGATTGGCGCGCGGAAAATTGTGCCGCCCAGAATGTTGCGAATGGTGCCGTTCGGTGAGCGCCACATTTTCTTGAGACCAAATTCTTCGACCCGCGCTTCGTCAGGGGTGATGGTCGCACATTTTACGCCAACACCGTATTTCTGGATGGCATGCGCGGCGTCAATAGTGATCTGGTCATCGGTATCGTCACGGACTTTCATGCCAAGATCATAATATTTTAGATCAATATCAAGGTAGGGCAGGATCAGTTTATCTTTGATAAACTGCCAAATGATGCGTGTCATTTCATCGCCGTCAAGCTCAACAACGGGGTTTTCTACTTTGATTTTGGTCATGTGAATTCCTTAGATTCGGAGGGATGATCGGCTTTTAGCGTAATTCTTTTAGAAAAGAAAGATATGTATGCAATTGTATACACCTATTTGGCAGGCATTTTCCCAACAAAGCTGTCAGCAAGGTGCAGCAGTTTTTCCAGCGCGGCCTGATCCGCCAGCGTTTCTTCGGAAATATCAACCATGCCGCCCATTTTTCTGCCCGTAAAGCTGAGGGGATCAACCCCGTTAATAGCCAAGGCAGCGGTTTCATTTTCTTTGCCAACCCGAAACATGCCGCCATCCTTATGAACACCGCATAACATATTGCCATTCCACATAAAACACAGCCCGCCGAACATCTTTTTCTCATGAATGCCGTCCGTATTTTCCAGCAGATCCCGCAGAATTTGGGCGTGCCCTTGGTCATAGGCCATCGTGTTCTCCAATTGCATGTTTTTCCTGTGCAGCGTATCACGCGGGCAACAAAACGCGGAGCATTAAATGTCAGGCACAGATCACGGCAGGTTTGAGGGATGGCAGGGGCCTATCCCTGCGTTTATTCTGGTGCGGCCACAAATGGGTGAAAACATCGGTGCAGCCGCGCGGGCGATGTGGAATTTTGGGCTCGACCGAATGCGGATTGTCGCACCGCGTGACGGCTGGCCCAACCCAAAGGCGGTGGCGATGGCCAGCGGGGCGGGGCGAGTTCTGGACCATGTTCAGGTCAGCGAAACAACATCGGATGCGCTGAAAGATTTGAATTTTGTGTTTGCCACAACCGCGCGCAACCGTGATTTAACCAAAACCGTAATGACGCCAGAGCGGGCGATGCAACACGCGCGCACCCTTATTTCAAAGGGGCAAAAGGTTGGGGTTATGTTCGGGGCGGAACGCGCAGGGCTGGCGAATGAGGATATTGTGCAGGCCAATGCGCTGATCTCGGTTCCGGTTAATCCGGCTTTTGCCTCGCTTAATCTGGCGCAATGCGTGTTGTTGACAGCGTATGAATGGCGCCGGCAGGTCGGCAGCGTTGAGGCGGAGATTATTGACCGCGGATTAACGCGGTATGCGGAAAAAATCGAAGTGACCAAACTGTCAGAGCGGTTGGAGCAACGTCTTGATAATGTGGGGTTTTTCTGGCCAGAGCAAAAGCGGGAATCGATGGTCGAAAACATCTGGAACATGATGTCACGTTTGCCTTTGACAGATTCTGACATACGCACATTTCACGGGGTGTTCAAAGCCTTGGCAGAGCGAGACCCGAAGGATTATAAAAATGGCTGAACAACGCAATATTTTTGAAGACGTAAGCAGCAAGGCCGAGGCGCCCTCGGCCAAGCCAGCCAAGAAACCTGCGCGGCGCGCAATAGCCATTTGGCTTATGCTGCTGTTTACGTTGGTGATGTTGATGATTGTCGTTGGCGGAATGACGCGCCTGACCGATAGCGGCTTGTCGATTACCGAATGGAAGCTGGTGACAGGCGCGATTCCGCCGCTGAATTCAGGGGATTGGGCCTTGGAATTTTCGAAATATCAAGGCACGCCGGAATTTGCGCTGGTCAACAGCACAATGACACTTGGCGAATTTAAGGGCATTTACTGGTGGGAATGGGGACATCGGTTTTTAGGTCGTTTTGTCGGGCTTGTCTGGGCTGTCGGGTTTTTCTGGTTTTTGATTATGCGTTCAATTCCAACAGGTTGGACGGGCCGGTTGGTTTTGGTTGGGGCGCTTGGCGGGTTGCAAGGGGTGCTTGGCTGGTGGATGGTTTCCAGTGGGTTGACGGGGCGGATGGTGGATGTTGCCTCCTACCGTTTGGCGCTGCATTTGGGGCTGGCATTTATAATATTGGGGTTGATTGCGTGGTATGTGATGGAGTTGCGCCGAGAGGCGGGCGATTTGCTGCAAGCAAGGCGGCGGCGAGAGGGGGGCTTGGTGCGGCTGGCAACTGTTTTGGCCGCCGTTCTCTTTCTTCAGGTTTTGCTGGGGGCTTTGGTAGCGGGTATTGACGCGGGGCGCAATTTTCCAACTTGGCCTTCTATGGCCGGGGCGTTTCTTCCCTCGGAAAGCTTTGAAAACACACCATTTTGGAGCAACTTTTTTGAAAATCCGGCATTGGTGCAATTCAACCATCGGCTGCTTGGGTATATTGCCTTTGGGGTCGGGATACTGGTTTGGTTGAAAGCCCGGAAAAGTGCGGTTTTGGCTGTGCGGGGCAGCTTTAGCGTGATGATGCTGATGATGCTGGCGCAGGTGGTTTTGGGTATCGTCACGGTGCTGTATCTGGCGCGGATTGATGTTGCACTTACGCATCAGATCGGCGCGATTATTCTGTTTGTTCTGGTGTTGCGGGCGCGGTTTCAGGCGGCTTATCCGGTGGTGCAAAAGATCAAGCGCGGCTGAGTGGCGCGTGCTGTCTTATTGGTCCCATTCGGGTTTGCGTTTGTCCAGAAACGCGGCCACACCTTTTTGGGTTTCCTCAAACAGCATATTGTCGGCCATAACCTTGCCGGTGTAATTATAGGCGTCTGACAGGGTCATTTGGGCTTGTGTATAAAACGCCTCTTTGCCAATTTTTACGGCCACGCCAAGTTGCCCCGCGACTTTCTGCGCGAGATCGTTTGTGGTGGTTTCCAGATCATCATGGGCGACAACACGGTTGATCAGGCCCAGTTCACGGGCGCGCTCGGCCTCAATGAAATCACCGGTTGTGAGCATTTCAAAGGCTTGTTTGCGCGGAATATTGCGGGTGAGCGCAACCATAGGGGTGGAGCAAAACAGCCCGATATTGACGCCATTCACACCAAACCGAGTGCCCGCAGCCGCCACAGCCATATCACAACTGGCCACCAATTGGCAGCCAGCAGCGGTGGCGATGCCGTGGACCTGCGCGATCACGGGTTGGGGCAGCTTTGTGATGCTTTGCATCAGGGTGCCGCATTGCTGGAAAAGCGCGTTAAAATATTTTTTGCCGCTATCAGGCGCTTGGCGCGCTGCGGTCATTTGTTTCAGGTCGTGCCCGGCGCAAAATGCTTTGCCCGCACCGCGTAAGATCACCGCGCGAATGTTTGTGTTATTTTTCAATTCATCAAATTGGGTTTGCAGCGCCTGCATCATTTCCTCGGACAAGGCGTTCAGTTTTTGCGGAGCGTTTAACGTCAGTGTTGTCACGGCGTTTTTATCGCTGCGCAGTAAAAGGTCGGTCATGGGCTTGATCCTCGGGTGATTTGACGCCAGTCTGCGGGAAAATTTCTGAAACGGAAAGAGCCAATGCACAGCAAAATGACGATTAACGAGATGCACCGCTTTTTGGCTGAAGTTTTCCCGCAGGTTCAGGGGAAATTCACGGTTTTGACCCTTGATCCGATGCAGGCAAAAGTAGCGATGAGCATTGGCGACGCGGATTTGCGCCCCGGTGGCACGGTGTCTGGCCCATCGATGTTTGCGCTGGCGGATGTGGCGTTTTATATCGCCACGCTGGCGATGATCGGGCCGCAAGCCCTGACTGTAACCACAAATTGCAGCATCAACTTTATGCGTAAACCCGAGGCGCAGGATGTGTGGGCCAACGCGCGCATTCTAAAACTGGGCCGCAGTTTAAGCGTTGGGGATGTTGAGCTGTTTTCAGGTAACAACGCTGCGCCGATTGCCCATGCCAGCATCACCTATTCAATCCCGCCAAAACGCTGAATGTCTGCCAAGTGGAAATATGTGTTGCTGCTGCTTGTTGGCTGGGTCGGTTTTGACGGGCTGGGGCATGAACGAGGCAACCCGATTGACCAAAACGGCGAACGATTGTTGATTATTGATCATGGGTTGCATGTTGGCCTTGTGTTTGAGCGCAGTGCGCTTGAAATATTTGGTGGTGTCAATGCGCGGGCGTTATTGCTGCAATTTCCGCAAGCGGATTGGTTTGAATTCGGCTGGGGGGATAAAGGGTTTTATCAGGGGGCTGCCAGCCTTTCGGATGTGTCTTTTCCGATGGCAGCGCGCGCGTTGTTTTGGCCAACCAAAACTGTGATGCATGTTGCAACCGGGTCGGGCGATGCGGCCTTGGTATTTGCGGTGGCGGCGCCGGTGGCGCTGATGCTTTCGGCTGGGGCCACACAGGAAATGCTGGCAGGGGTTGAGGGCGGCTTTGCCTCAATGGTGCCGACCGGGGCAGGGCTTTATGCGATCAGCCGGTTTTATCCGGGGCGGGGGCGTTATCATGTGTTTCAGACCTGCAATAATTGGGCCAGCCAGATTTTGCGGCGCGGGGGGATTGGGGCCTCAGCGATTTTTGCCGGGCTAAGCTGGCCTTTGGTGCAGGAAATGCGTTGGAAATATGGGGTATAATAATACCCAATTTGTAAGCCGTTGTTTTATATGTATTAATGGCGGTGTTTTGCAATTGACTGTGTGATTCAATCGGTTAAAACCCCTCTATAAGATTTCGCGGCGGGTTTCCCGTTGCACAACACTCCGAAAACGGAATTATACCATGAAAACATATTCAGCCAAACCGGCCGATATTGACAAGAAATGGATCCTGATTGACGCTGAAGGCGTTGTTCTGGGCCGTCTTGCCAGCATTATTGCCATGCGCCTGCGCGGCAAACATAAACCTACTTTCACACCGCACATGGATATGGGCGACAACGTGATCGTGATCAACGCGGACAAAATCCAGCTGACCGGCAACAAACGTGCTGACAAGATTTATTATTGGCACACAGGCCATCCGGGCGGCATTAAACAACGCACAGCGGCGCAGATCCTTGAGGGTCGTTTCCCTGAACGTGTTGTGACCAAAGCCGTGCAACGCATGTTGCCGGGTGGTCCATTGTCCAAACAACAAATGACCAATTTGCGTGTTTATGCAGGCGCGGAACATGGCCAAGAGGCACAAAAGCCAACCGTTCTGGATGTTGCATCCATGAACCCTAAAAACACACGGAGCGCTTAATCATGAATGATGAAATCAAATCGCTCGACGATCTGAAAGAAGCTGTGGCTGAAACCGGCACGGTTCTTGTTGAAGAAGCGGCACCTTTGCGCGAATCTGTTCGTGACGAATTGGGCCGCTCATATGCCACTGGCAAACGTAAAGACGCGGTTGCGCGTGTTTGGATCAAGCCGGGTTCTGGCAAGGTTACTGTCAATGGCAAAGAAATGAACGCGTATTTTGCGCGGCCAGTGCTGCAAATGTTGATCAATCAAGCATTTTCGGTGGCCGGTGTGGTTGGTGAATTTGACGTGAACGCAACCGTTAAAGGCGGCGGCCTGTCAGGCCAAGCCGGCGCGGTAAAACACGGCATTTCCAAAGCATTGCAATTGTATGAACCCTCATTGCGCGGCGCATTGAAGGCTGCTGGTTTCTTGACCCGCGACGCGCGTGTTGTTGAGCGGAAGAAATACGGCCGGCGCAAAGCCCGCCGGAGCTTCCAGTTCTCCAAGCGTTAATTTGGCTGGCATATATTCAAAAAGGGCTGCGGTTTCGCGGCCCTTTTTATTTATGCATAGCAGCTTGTTGGCAGCACTAAGCTAGTGAAGTACAAAGATGCTTAGGCGGGCAACGGCTACAAAACTGTTTTCAGCTGCTGGCACGCAGTTTAAACAG
>CAZSSS010000089.1:0-6931 GCA_964609255.1 uncultured Rhodobacterales bacterium | reverse complement strand
ATGGATCTGGCCTCTGGCGGGCATTTGACCCACGGGGCGCGGCCCAATCAATCCGGCAAATGGTTTAACGCGGTGCAATACGGCGTGCGCAAACAAGATAACCTGCTGGATTATGATCAGATGCGCAGCTTGGCGCTGGAACACAAACCGGCGCTGATTATCGCTGGGGGTTCTGCAATTCCGCGCCAGATCGATTTTGCCAAATTCCGCGCGGTGGCTGACGAAGTCGGCGCGATTCTTATGGTGGACATGGCGCATTTTGCCGGGCTGGTCACAACCGGCGCGCATCCTTCGCCGTTTCCGTTTGCCGATGTAGCCACCACAACCACCCATAAAACCCTGCGCGGTCCGCGCGGCGGCATGATTCTGACAAATAATGCGGATATCGCCAAAAAGGTAAATTCGGCGATTTTCCCCGGCATTCAGGGCGGCCCACTAATGCATGTGATTGCCGCCAAAGCGGTGGCCTTTGGAGAGGCCCTGCGCCCGGAATTCAAAACCTATATCGACGCTGTTGTGGCCAATGCCGATGCGCTGGCGAGCACGTTGATGAAGGGGGGGCTGGACATCGTTTCAGGGGGAACCGATACCCACCTTATGCTGGTTGATTTGCGCCCCAAAGCCGTAAAAGGCAACGAAACCGAGGCCGCGCTGGGGCGTGCCCAAATCACCTGTAACAAAAACGGCATCCCGTTTGATCCCGAAAAACCAAGCATAACATCAGGGATCCGGCTTGGCTCTCCGGCGGGAACAACGCGGGGATTCGGCATCGATGAATTCACCCAAATCGGTGAAATGATCCTTGAGGTCGTGAATGGTCTGGCAGCCAATGGTGCAGAGGAAAATGCCGCCATAGAGGCCGCAGTTGCCGTTAAAACACAGGCATTATGCGATATGTTTCCTATGTATCCAAATCTGTAACACACCAGATGATGTGGGAAATCGCGAATTTATCTCGATTTTCCACTATTTTGGTAACCTTCTGGTAATCTTTCTGAGCGATACATTAAATCGAGCAAAAACTTAAAAACCGGAGGACAAAATGGGGCTTCAAGCACTCATCTTCGACGTAGACGGCACCTTGGCGGAAACCGCTGAAATTCACCGCTCCGCGTTTAATCAGGCCTTTGAAGAATTCAATATCGGCTGGCATTGGGACCGGCAGGCCTATAGCTATTTGATGCATATGCCCAACGATGCTGAAATGCTGCGGGCACATAATGCCATGTCGATGACACATCACGCCCAAGGGCGGGTTGATGCTGAAATTCTGCAACAAATTACACGCCGCAAAATGCAGGTTTATCTGGCGATGTTGGCTGGTGGCGCTGCATATCTGCGCCCGGGTGTTGGCCGCTTAATAGACGAAGCAAAACGAGAGGGCATTGCACTGGCCATTGCCTCGTGCCGCTCTCGGCTTGAATTTGAAATGCTGGTTACAAACACGTTGGGATTTGACGCGCTTAGCCTTTTTGATGCCGTGCGCACCGCTGAAGATTGTGAAAAGCCGTGCAAAAGTCCTTATGGGGATATTTTATACGATCTCGGCGTTAAGGCATCACAATGTGTGGCCATTGACGATGCCGAAAGCGGCATCCGGGAGGCCGCCATTTGTGGAATAAACACAATTGCAACCCCGGGGCTTTACACCTCATCGGGGCGATTTGATGCTGCTTGCATTGTTGTCAGTGACCTTGGCCGCCCGTCGCAACCATTTAATGTGATCTTTGGCGATGCGGATGGCAAAGGTTATATTTCGGCGCATTATCTGCATAAACTTGTGGGCGACAGCAAAGTAGCGGCATAAATCAACCCTGATTTCGCGCCACAACTCCGCGCACCAGATCAAGGTAAATCGTCACCACCTTCTTGCTGTCCAAACGCCCGGCTTTGCTATACCATGTGTTAATGCCGGTCAGCATCGCAATAATGGCATAGGTCGTCAGTTTAACATCTTGCAAATCAAATGATTTTTGCTCAACGCCCTCCAACAGGATGTGTTTCAGGAAATTCTCATATTCTTGACGCTGGTTGGTAATCACGGTCAGGTTTTCATCGGACAGGTTCCGCAACTCCATGTAATTGATAAAAACAGCATCAACGCGTTTCAGGTGAAACCGGATATGAAAGCGGACAAATGCATCAAGCTGATCTGCGGCGTTGGCGTGATTATTCAGTTGCTCAAGGCACAGCTCCTCCAGAAGTTCAAGCATATGGTTATGCATCAAATCAAACAAAAGCGATTGTTTGTCAGGGGTATAAAGGTAAAGCGCCCCGGCCTGAACCCCAACCTCTGCCGCGATTTGGCGCATTGAAACTGCCGCATAACCATGGCGGGCAAACAATTTTGTTGCCGCCACACGCAATTCACGCGCTGTTTTCTCTCCGCTTGATCCGGTTTTGCGTGCCATCGCGCCCTCTTTTTTTGCCAAGCTAACTGAACAAGCGTTCAATAGAAAGCAAAATCAGGCATCAAACCTGCGTTTGACAAAGGCCCCGGGCGCGTCTTCCAAAACACCGCAAACAGCACCGGCATCACGCGCCGCAACTTGCTGGCCAGAGCGTTTTTGCAACCATTTATCCCAGTCGGGCCACCAGCTTCCGCTGGTTTCCTGCGCATCTTCCAGCCAGTCCAGCAAGCTTTCACCGCCAAGGTTGTTATTGGTCCAATACTGGTATTTTCCGGGAATTTCCGGGTTCACAACCCCCGCGATATGCCCCGACCCCGCCAGAACAAACCGGATTTCAGCGTTTTTCATCATTTTGGCCCCGATATAAACCGACGCCGCCGGGGCGATGTGGTCTTCTTTGGTGGCAACATGATAGACGGGCACAGAAATATCGGACAGCGTAACGGGCGTGTCCATCACCACCAGATCTCCGGCTGAAAAAGCATTTTGTGTATAAAACATTTCCAGATAAAAATGATGGACCTTGGCGGGCATCGCGGTGCTGTCAGCGTTCCAGTATAATAAATCAAACGGAAACGGGTCTTTTCCCAGCATGTAATTATTCACCACATAAGACCAGATCAGATCGCCAGAGCGCAGCATATTAAATGCACTGGCCATGGTTTGCGCTGGCAAATAACCTTTTTCCATCTGCTCATCGACCATGGCGATGGTTTTGTTATCAACAAAAATCTGCAATTCGCCCGCGTCGGTAAAATCCATTAAGGATGTAAAAAATGTGGCAGACGCGACCCTGTTATCGCCGGTTTTCCCCAGCCAAGCCAGCAAACTGCCGGTTAATGTGCCGCCAATGCAATATGACCCGAGATGCAGTTTTTTCTGTCCGGTCTCACGCAGCGCCACATCCATGGCGTCAGAAACCGCCTGCAAATAGCTGTCCCATGTTTCGGATTTTTGCGCCTCGGTGGGGTTAACCCATGAGACTATAAAAACCGTATACCCCTTTGCCACAAGCCATTTCATCAAGGATCTTGATGGATTAAGGTCAAGGACATAGAATTTGTTGATCCAAGGGGGAATAAACAACAGCGGTTTTGCATAAACCGTTTTGGTGCTTGGTGCATATTGAATAAGCTGCATAATATTGTTTTGCCAAATAACCTTGCCGGGCGTGATGGCCAGATCGCGCCCGACTTCAAACGCATCCATATCGGTTTGGCGAATCAGCAATTGGCCTTTGCCGCGTTCCATATCTTCCAGCATCATATTCAAGCCGCGCACCAGATTTTCACCATTGCTAGAGGCCGTGGCCTCCAATACCTCGGGGTTCAGGGCAAAGAAATTGGCCGGATTCATGGCTTCGGCCATGGTGCGGGTATAAAATTCGGCTTTTTTGCGTTCTGCTGCGCTTAACCCGTTGACCGCCCCAACCGTGTCCTGCATCCAGCCCGAGGTCAAAAGATAGGAATTTTTCAAATATTCAAAAAGCGCATTTTCGCTCCAGTCTTTATGGGCAAACCTTTTGCCTGCGGCGGGAATGTCGGGCATTTCCGCCAAATCAGGTTCAGTGCCCGCCATTTTGGCCATGGCATGTTGCCATAACACCATCTGGTCTTGCCATAATTTCAGCGTGGCGTCAGCGGCCTCGGTTGGATGGTCCCAAAATGCGCGCATAAGATCAGCCATCACCGAAGCCACATTCAACGGGTCCGGATTAGCGGGTTTGTCTTGGCTATGTTTTTCAAGGAACATTTGCCAGATTTTGGCAGATGTTGCCGCAATATCCGCAAGATTTGCGGCGGCTTCCTGCCCGTGTTGGCCCATTGCCCCGATATCCGTATCGCTTTTGGACATTTAATTTCCTTGTTGCTTGCCCCGCGAACACCGCCGCGTTAAACAGTTGTGACGCCTATTCGTGGCTAACTTGAGCATAGTATACGTGAGACATATTCCTTTTCCAAACAGATGTTTTGGGCTGATTCTTTCGGCCATAATTCTGGCGGGGTGCTCCGTGGATTCGGACCTGCGCGATTTTCGCCTTGCAATCCCGGCCACAATTGCCGGGCTGGACTGGCCCGCATTGGTCCCTGTCGGGGAATTCAGACCTCGGCCGGATCTTACGCCAACGCCAAACCCGCAATCGCTGGCACAGCGCGCCGCGGCCCTGCGCCGCCATGCGGTTTCATTACAAGGGCCAGTGTTACACCCCGATCGAAAACGCGCTATGCTGGCGGCACTTGCGCGTTATAATCAGGGTTGATCTTGGCGCGCACTGCCCGCATAAACCCTGCGTCTGAACAAAAAGCCGGAGCACATAAGTGACCATCGAGAATTGGGATTTTGACAGCCAGCAAGCCGCGACACGTTACAGCGTGGCCCAATTGCTTGCGCATAAAAACCTGCCTGAAAATGCCGCGATAATATTGGAAATATTTTTTGTTCCCGATCAGGACGCGGACGCCCCGGCGTTTTTAAAAGCCCTCAAAACATTTGGTTATAACGCCGAAACTGAAGAAGAATCGCTGGAAGGTGGCGGCACCCAATTGGCGGTTCTGATCACCATTGAAAAAACCGAAATGTCGGCCGATAACATCTGGCTGCACGAAGAACGCACAACAAAAATTGCACTGGCGCGGGGCTATAAGCCCGACGGCTGGGGCTTTTTGGAACCATGAAGGATTGCCCATGCCCCCCCCCCTTAGAATTGCAATTGCCGGGCTGGGCACCGTTGGTGCCGGTATCATAAAAATTGTGCAGAAACACGAAACATTGCTTTCAACCCGCGCGGGCAAAGCCATTGAAATCACAGCTATTTCCGCGCGATCGCGCAACAAAGATCGTGGCGTTGATCTGTCAGCTTACGCATGGGAGGACGACCCCGTCGCCCTGTCGCGCCGAAATGATGTTGATCTGGTGATTGAGGTAATGGGCGGCGAAGACGGCCCCGCCAAGGCCTGTGTTGAAACCGCTTTGCAGAACGGCAAACATGTGGTGACCGCCAACAAGGCCATGCTGGCAATGCACGGCCAAGCCATGGCGGAACTGGCTGAAAACGCCGGTGTTGCCCTGCGATATGAGGCCGCCGTGGCGGGGGGCATTCCGATTGTCAAAGCCCTGACCGAGGGCTTGGCGGGCAACGGCATTAACCGCGTAATGGGGGTGATGAACGGCACCTGTAATTATATTCTGACAGTGATGGAAGACACCGGCGCGGCTTATGGCGATGTGCTGAAAGACGCGCAGGAACTGGGCTATGCGGAAGCTGACCCAACCGTGGACGTTGGCGGTATTGATGCGGCGCATAAACTGGCGCTGCTGTCATCGGTGGCTTTTGGCACGCGGGTTGATTTTGCCTCGGTGCAGATTGAGGGCATTGAGCGGGTCTCGCTGGCTGATATCGAAAATGCGCGCGACATGGGATATCGCATTAAATTGCTGGGTGTTTCGCGCATGAATACTGACGGGTTGGAGCAACGCATGCAGCCCTGCCTTGTGCCAAGCGCCTCACCGCTTGGGCAGCTAGAAGGCGTAAGCAATATGGTTGTGGTTGAGGGCGACTTTATCGGCCAAACTGTTTATCAAGGCCCCGGGGCGGGCGAAGGACCAACCGCCAGTGCCATAATGGGCGATGTTATGGATATTGCGCGCGGGCTGGTTATTCCGGTATTTGGCCAACCAGCTGCCGGGCTGACCCGCCCGAATATTTCCAGCGCCGGATCTGACGCGGCATATTACCTGCGGTTCTCCCTGCAAGATCAGGCTGGTGTTTTGGCAATATTGGCAACAATTCTGGGCAATCACGGGATTTCGATCAATCGCATGACCCAGCACAGCCATGACGGCACAACAGCGCCATTGGTGATCGTCACCCACACCACCAGCCGTGCCAAACTTGATGCCGCATTGGCGGAGATCAGCGCATTATCGGCAAGTTTGGCCGCACCTGTGGCATTGCGCATCGAGACCATCTAAAATCGACCCAACTTAATTCTAGGGATCATATCATGAAAAAATACTTTCTTGCCGCAATACTGACAATAATCAGCAACACCGCCAGCGCCCAGATGACCACAGTTGACGCGGATCTTGCTGCCAATTTACAGCTGGGCATCACCCAAAAAGGGTTTGCTTGTGCGCAGGTTGTCAATGTTGAACCTGTTGGCTCCACCGGTGCCAAAATCACCTGTATTCTTGTTGAGGGCAATGACACAACCTCGGACTATCTGTTCTCTGTCACCGCTGACGGGTTATCCATTACCGAAGAATAAAATCAACAACGGGAAAGGCCCAAAATGCCCGAAAATCCAATTTACTCCGACCGAATGCTTTCGCTCGGTCTTGCACGTGTTTCTGAACAAGCCGCCATTGCTGCCGCCAAATTGGTGGGGTCTGGCGATGAAAAAGCCGCTGACCAAGCAGCGGTGGACGCCATGCGCACCCAGCTTAACAAGCTGGATATCAAGGGCCGCGTGGTCATCGGCGAAGGTGAGCGCGACGAGGCACCCATGCTTTATATCGGC
>CAZSSS010000088.1:0-7020 GCA_964609255.1 uncultured Rhodobacterales bacterium | reverse complement strand
CGAGCGGGTGATGGTAATTGTCGCCCCGCGATAGGTGCGAAACCTTTGGCCATATTTATCAGACAGATAATCGGTATATGCAGCAATAAACCCCCGCTTTTGCCCGGCTGAGATAGAACGCCATGGCGTCCCAATTACCAGCCTGGCAATGGTCGGGAAATCAGCATATTGCGCAAAAACACTGCGGAAACGGCGCAGAATATCTGCATCGGGCGCGTCGGAATCGATCGTTTCCAGAAAATCATCAATAATGTTTTGCACAAAATTACGTGCGTTATTTTCGCTTAGCGCGGCGGCGGGCAACGGCAACGCCACTGCGGCCAGTCCAACAAGGGTTGCGCGGCGGCTTAGGTTATTCATAGGCATATGGATCCTCCAGATCATCGACCGTTGTTTCGCCCGCAAGCGCGTGGCGTTTATTTTGCAAATACGAAATGCGTTGCGCGGCATAACTGTCGGCCGATTCGTATAAAAGCAGCCGGATAAGGTCATCATATTCATATCGTTTTCCCACCAAATTCACAGCTCGCGCCGCAAACAGGTAATAGGCTTGTTCTTCGGTTAACGCATAATTGAGCGGGTCAATACCAACATCAACAAGCATTCCAACAACATCGCGCAGGGTGCTGGCACCAATTAACGGTAGCTCTATATACGGTCCCTCAGCCACGCCCCAGACCGCCAGAGTTTCGCCAAAATCTGTGGGCTGGTCAAAAATGCCAAGATCCGCCGCAGGGTCAAAAAGGCCCGCAATACCAATTGTCGAATTCAGGGCAAACCGCAGCAATGTCTCACCGGCACCATCGCCGTTGCCTTGCAATACATGGTTAACAAAGGCGTTTGGCTGGCCCAGATTAGTTACCGCATTATTTAAAATATATCGGAATTCTTCGGGGACAAGGGTGCCATACCCGTTTGCAAGCGGCCCTAACAATGCCTGATCAATCGCTTTGTTAAAGGCGTGGACCTGCCGGTTTGTGGCCTCAAACGGGTCGTTGATCTCATCGCTGGCGACGGGTGCATTGCCTGCACAAGCGGCCAAAAAAGCCGCCATTAAAAATACGGGAAACAACCGCGAATATGTTGAAATTCTGTTCAAATCTTAAATCCTGTGTCACATGTTTTAATCATATAGTTACGGAGATAATAAATATGTAGTCTCACGCGCAATGTCGATATACACGCTAAAGTATCAGATATAGTCAACATTGTCGAAAGAAGGCAACATGGACCAGCAAAATACAGCGCGTTTTGGCAGGGCAGAAATGTCAGGGCTGATGCGTAAATGGGTATCGTCGATTGTATCCATCGGGATTTTCAGCGTGTTTGTTAACCTGCTAATGCTGACCGGCCCGCTGTTTATGCTGCAAATATATGACAGGGTGCTTGGCAGCCGCTCGGTTGAAACATTAACCGCGTTGGTCATTCTGGTCGCAATATTATACCTGATTATGGGCATTCTTGATTATGCGCGCGGCCGGATTGCGGCACGTCTTGGTGCCGGGTTCCAATCAGACCTTGATGCGCGGGTGTTTGATGTTCTGATGCGTCAGGCGGTCAGCGCTGATGCGCGTTCACGCCCCGCAACTGGTCTGCAAGACCTTGACGCCATTCAGCGTTTGTTCAGCTCTCAGGCATTGTTTTCATTTTTTGACTTGCCGTGGACCCCGATTTTCCTGGCGGCTATTTTTATTTTTCACCCCTTGCTGGGTATTCTGGCGGTGGGGGGCGGCGCGGTTTTAATTCTGGTCACGTTGTTGAACCAACGCCTGACCCGCCAACCGGTGGGCCGTGCGGCCCAGACCAGCGCCAAGGCTGATAATACCGCTGAGGCCTTGCGTGCCGAGGCAGAGGTTATCCGCGGGCTTGGCATGGGTGACAAAGCCCTGAGCCGGTGGCACGAAAGCCGCGCCGCAGCGCTTGATGCGCAAATATTAGCCTCGGATCGCACCGGTATTTTTACCACATTTTCCAAAACCCTGCGGTTTTTTCTGCAAAGCGCGATGCTGGCATTGGGGGCGTGGCTGGTGTTGCAAAATGAAATGACAGCCGGGGCCATGATTGCCGGATCAATCCTGCTGGGCCGCGCTTTGGCACCCGTTGAACAAGCCATCGCCCAATGGACATTGGTGCTGCGCGCGCGGCAAGGCCAGAAAAATCTGGCAGAGTTGCTTGGGTCCATGCCCCCCGAAGCCCCGCGCACCGCCTTGCCCCGGCCCAAAGCATATCTGGAATTGTCGCAGGTCACGGTGCTGCCACCGATGGAAAAAATCGCAACCCTGCGGGTTATTTCCTTTCGGGTGGAACCGGGGCAAGCATTGGGTGTGATCGGCGAAAGCGCGTCGGGGAAATCAACATTGGCGCGGGTTCTGACCGGCATCTGGCATCCCGTTTCGGGCAAAGTTCGGCTGGATGGCGCGGCGCTTGACCAATATGACCCGACCAGCTTGGGCCGTTATGTCGGGTATTTACCACAGGACGTCACATTGTTTGAAGGCAGCATTTCCGAAAATATCGCGCGGCTGGACCCGCAACCTGACGCAGAAAAAGTTGTGGAGGCCGCCAAAAAAGCCGATGCCCATGACATGATTTTGAAATTGCCTGAGGGGTATGACACCAAAATCAGCGCGGGCGGGGGGCGGCTTTCGGGGGGGCAAAAGCAACGCATCGGGCTGGCGCGCGCCATGTTTGGCAATCCGGTTTTGCTGGTGCTGGATGAACCCAATTCCAATCTCGACAGCCATGGCGCAGAGGCATTGAACACAGCCATCCGCGCCATCAAAGCCGAGGGCGGCGCGGTGATCATCATGGCCCATCGCCCATCGGGCATTGCCGAATGTGATCTGGTTTTGCATCTTGATAACGGCATGGTAAAGGCCTTTGGCCCGCGCGACGAGGTGCTAAAAGGGCAGGTTCAGAACCACGCTCAAATTGTTGGCGGGTTTGATACAAAGGGCGCAACATGAAAAATAAATGGCGCACACGGCGATATATCACCCTTGGCATGATCACCTTGATCGGGCTTTTTGGCGGGCTTGGATACTGGTCTGCGACATCGCAAATCGCGGGGGCGATTGTGACTTCGGGCATGATAGAGGTCGAAAGCAACCGTCAGGTTGTGCAACATCCAACCGGCGGCGTGGTTGGTGAGATTTTGGTTGATGACGGCGACCAAGTCATGGCCGGGGATATATTGATCCGGTTTGACGACGTGCAGACGCGCTCAGAAATTGACATAATCGAAGGACAGTTATTTGAACTTATTGGCCGCCAAAGCCGCCTAAAGGCGGAACGCGACGGCGCACCAGAAATCAGTTTTGACCCCGAACTGCTCAGCGTCGCGCAAAACCCCGATTTTGCAGACATCATGCCCAGCCAGACCCGTCTTTTTGCGGCGCGCCGCCTGACATTAACCGAAGAACTGGCGCAGATGAATGAACGCATGGTGCAAATTTCCAATCAGATTGACGGCACCCGTGCGCAGCTTGATGCGCAGCAAGAACAAATAGCCCTGTTGCAGGTCGAACTGACCGACCAGCAAAGTTTGCTGGACAAAGGGCTGGTTCAGGCCAGCAATGTTTCTGTGCTGCAACGGGCAATGGCAGACCTGACGGGCAAAGCCGGCGCGCTGCAAGCTACCATCGCGCAAAACCGGGGCCGCATCGCTGAAACCGAAATTGAGATCCTGCGCCTGAATTCCCAAGCACGCGAGGATGCCATTACCGCGCTGAACGATTTGCAATTCTCTGAGATCGAGCTGCGCCAACGGCGCCTTTCCCTGACAGAAACCCTTATGCGGCTTGATGTGCGCGCCCCGCGCGCTGGCGTGGTGCTGGGGTTGAAATTTCATGCGGAACGATCAGTCGTGCAAGCGGCGGAACCAATTCTTTACATTGTCCCACAAGATTCGCCGCTGATTATCAGCGTGCAAATTCCGTCGATCCATATTGATCAGGTCAAACTGGGCCAAGAAGCCAACCTGCGCTTTCCCGCCTTTGACCAACGCTCCACCCCTGAAATCATCGGGTATGTTGTTAAAATCGCCCCGGATGTGGTTGTGAATGAACGAACCGGGCAAAGCTATTACGCGGCGGAACTGCGCCCCGCTGAGGGGGAGATAGAAAAGCTTGACGGGTTGGAATTGCTGCCCGGCATGCCGGTGGAAAGTTTTATCAAAACCGATGACCGCACCCCGCTGGAATATCTGCTTAAGCCATTGGCTGACTATTTCAACCGCGCCTTCCGCGAGAGTTAAATTTTCCGGCATCAGTGTCATTTTCCGATTTTCCCCGCGCAGTTTTGTCGCTAGCCTGCACAAATCTTTAGCAAAGGAAATATCATGCCCTCAAATATCGATGCACGCCTTCATGAACTTGGCATCACCCTGCCCCAAGCCCCCGCGCCCGCCGCCAATTATGTTCCATTTGTGCAATCGGGAAACCTTGTTTTTATCTCGGGTCAGATCTCTATTGATGCGGATGGTCTGATCTTGGGCAAGCTGGGCGAAAGCATGTCAGACCCAGATGGTATCGCGGCCGCGCGGCGCTGCGGCATGGGCCTGCTGGCCCAGCTAAAGGCCGCCTGCACTGGGGATCTGGACCGTGTGAAACAGGTTGTTAAACTTGGCGGTTTTGTCAATTGCACCCCTGATTTCACCAACCATCCAGCCATCATCAACGGATGTTCGGACCTGATGGTAGAGGTGTTTGGCACAGAAACCGGCAGCCACGCACGGGCCGCCGTTGGCACCGCTTCCTTGCCGCTGGGTGTTGCGGTTGAAATTGAGGGTATCTTTGAAATTGCCTGAATTGCACCCTGATTTCCTGACCAAACCACTGGCGCATCGTGGGTTGCATGATGCGTTAATTCCCGAAAATTCCCGCGCCGCGTTTTTGGCCGCCATCGATGCGGGATACGGCATAGAGCTTGATCTGCAACTGTCAGCCGACGGCGAGGCGATGGTTTTTCATGATTATAACGCCGCGCGACTCACCGGAATTTCGGGCCCGATCCGCCAAAAAACCAGCGCCCAATTGCAAGAATACCGTCTTTCCAATGATGAAAGCATTCCAACTCTGGCAGAAATTCTGGCCGCTATTGATGGCAAAACCCCGGTATTGCTGGAGCTAAAAGACCAAGACGGCGCGCTGGGGCCGGATATCGGCATTCTGGAAAAACGCACCGCTGAATTGTGCAAAAATTATACCGGACCGGTGGCGGTTATGTCGTTTAACCCTCATGCGATCTATGCCATGCAAAAATACGCGCCCCACATCCCCCGTGGTTTGGTGACCGGCCAGTTTTTACCCGAAAACTGGCGTCAGGTGCCGGAAAAACGGCTTGCAGAGCTGATGGACATTCCGGATTTCATCCCGACCGGCTCCCGTTTTATTTCGCACAGGTCCACCAACCTGAACGCGCCCCGCGTTGCAGAAATAAAAGCCGCCGGAAACCCCGTTTTATGTTGGACAATCAAGACCAAAGCCCAAGAAACCACCAGCCGGAAAATAGCCGACAACATTACCTTTGAGGGGTATTTACCCTGAGCAAAGCCACGCAAATAGAGATTGTCATTCTGGAAAGCCTCGCCGATATTTCAGCCGCAGATTGGGATCGTTGCGCCTGCCCTGACCCCGGCCCGCCGCTTGACCCTTTTACCACGCATCGGTTTTTGCTGGCGTTGGAGCAAAGCGGCTCAGTTGGGGCCGGAACTGGCTGGCAACCACAGCATTTAGTCGCAAAACAAGATGGTAAATTGCTCGGGGTGATGCCGCTTTATGCCAAATACAATTCCCAAGGCGAATATATATTTGATTTCAACTGGGCTGATGCCTATGCGCGGGCCGGGGGCAATTATTACCCGAAATTGCAATCAGCCGTGCCGTTCACCCCCGCCACCGGGCGACGCCTGCTGGCCCATAACGACGCGGGCCGCGCCGCCTTGTTGCAAGCTGCGATCCAGCTTGCCAAACAAAACCACATTTCCTCATTCCACATGACATTTTGCACCGAGGATGAATATGCGTTTGGCGGCAATTTTGGCCTGATGCAACGCACCAACCAGCAATTCCACTGGGTCAATCAGGGCTATCACAGCTTTGACGATTTCCTTGCTGAGCTATCGTCGCGCAAGCGCAAAAACATCCGCAAAGAACGCCGCATAGCCCAAGGGTTTGGCGGCGAAATCTTGTCGTTAAGCGGTGATCAGATCCTGCCCGAACATTGGGACGCATTTTGGCATTTTTACCAAGATACCGGCGCGCGAAAATGGGGGACGCCATATTTAACACGCGAATTTTTCACCATCGCCCAAGAAACCTTGCGGGATGATATCCTGCTGGTATTGGCGCAGCGCGATGGCCGATATATCGCTGGCGCACTGAATTTCATCGGCGCAAACACCCTTTTTGGCCGTTATTGGGGCGCGGTTGAAGACCACCCCTGCCTGCATTTTGAGCTGTGCTATTACCAAGCCATCATCGCCGCAATCAACCGCGGATTAAGCCGCGTTGAGGCCGGCGCGCAGGGCGAACACAAACTCGCACGCGGTTATTTGCCGGTGCCCGTGCGGTCATTGCACTGGATTGCCGATGATGGTTTTGCTAAGGCAGTGCAGGTGTTTTTACACGCAGAATCAGAAGCCGTGGACGAAGATATCGCAGAAATGCGCGCCTTTGGCCCGTTTCGCAAAGGGGAAAATGATGGACGCGCTGAATAAGGCCGAACGCTGTGAACATATCGAGCCATTGCTGGCCAATGGCTGGGAAATGGTTGAGGGGCGCGACGCCTTTCAAAAGACATTCAAGTTTGCCAATTTTCGCAAGGCTTTTGCATGGATGACCGAAATGGCGATCTGGGCGGAAAAGCTGGACCATCACCCCGAATGGTCCAATATTTATCGCACGGTTGAGGTGCTGCTGATCACCCACGACGCCAACGGCCTGACCCTGCGCGACGTAAATCTGGCCAAGAAAATGGACGCCGCCGCATGAGCAAAATAATCGTTATTGGCGCAGGGCA
>CAZSSS010000087.1:5159-7024 GCA_964609255.1 uncultured Rhodobacterales bacterium | reverse complement strand
GGAATTGCTGGGTGAAGTTACGCAAATGTATTTTGAAGCCCCCGAGGGCGGCGACCCGGTCATTGCCAAACTTCCTGGCATTGTGCATGACCTGCGCGGCAACGAAATTTCGCTTTGTGCTGAACCTGCAAAAGTGCATATTTTTCACAAAGGCGAAAGTCTGCTTTACCGATAGGTCTTACCGGGTCAGGGACATAAATAATTTGGGCAGCTTTTCGGGCAGGCGCTCAACACGGTCAATGACTGTGAAATTATTACGTCCAAAAATATCAGCCACGTAGTCGTCAGCCTTTGGGTCAAGGCTGATGCAATAAGTTGTCACCCCTTTGCTTGTCAATTCATTCACCGCTAAACGCGTGTCCTCGTGCAGATATTTGGGGTCTGAAACGTCAATGTCATGGGGGTCGCCATCGGTTAATACCAGTAACAGGCGCTTTTCCTCAGCCCGATTTTCCAAATAGCTGCCCGCGTGGCGCAGGGCTGCGCCCATGCGGGTTGAATGGCCGGCCTTCATCGCCGCCAAACGGCCTTTGGCCACGTCAGCCCACGGTTCTTTGAAACCCTTAAAATGGGCATAGCTGACCTCATGGCGGGTGTTGGATGAAAACCCGCCAATGGCCAACGGGTCCCCCAAGGCCTCCACACTGGTGGCCAGCAATGCCGCGGCTTCTTGTGAAAGCTGCAAAATCGTGCGGTCTGACCCTGCGGGCGTTTCATTCACTGATTCTGACAGGTCAATCAGCAGCATCACCGCAATATCACGCCCGTCTTTGACATGGCTTTGCATGATGCGGGTGTCAGGTGTGGACCCGATGCGATAATCAATCGCGGCGCGCAGAGCGACATCAAGGTCCAGTTCATCACCCTCGTTTTGATACCGCACCCGCTTGCGTTGCTGGGGTTTAAGCAAATCAACAATGGCTTTGAGCTGCTTTAACAGGCGGTTATGTTTTTCCAGCACTGTGTCAATTTTGGCGGGATCACCCATTTCTTGCAGGGATTCGTGAACCGTCACCCAATCAGGGCGATAATTTTGCAACTGGTAATCCCATTCGGGGTAAAAGCGCGGCGGCAGCAAGCCGTTATCGTCATTCGCCATGCGCTCCGTTGCGCCGTGATCGGAATGAAAATCGTCTTGCTCCTCGGCTTCCTCCAAAAACATCCACAGATAACGGTTATCATCGCGATAGCTGACCTCGGTGTCTTCAAACCAGACATTTGGCTGGCGGAATTCATGTTCATAATTCTTGGCCAGCCACGCAACGCCCAGATCAATGGCCAGTTTTGGGTCTGTTGGATCAGCGGCAAAACTATCGTGGAATTTTTGCACAAATTCCAGCAGGTCGAGGTTGGTATAATGGTGGTCGGGGTTTAAAATCGCGTATGAAATCATCGTTAAGCGATGGCGGATGCAGGCCCAGCCGTCGGGGCAGGTTCCCGGCACCGGAACGGGGTGCATTTTGATCCATAATTGCCGCAGACCGGGGTATTTCTGTATGGCCAACTGTTCAACCCGCGCGTCCTCAAACAGTTCGATTGCGATGTGCTGGAACACGCTGAAATTATCGGCCAGCAGCGGGATGGTCCATTTTTGATGGGCGAGCATATGGGCCAAGGCCGCCCAGTATCGCTGCAAACCTGTGACATTCGGCAAGTCTTCATAGACATCGGGAATATGCAATCCTTGGCTGTCGAGGTGGATTTGCGGTTTGCGCGCGGTCTCAAACGCTTCGGAATAGGGGTGGAAATCAAGGCCGGTTTGCCAGAATGCCCGTTGAAACATGTGCAATTGCCGTTCCACATCCATAAACAGCGTGCCGTTGCGTTGCTTGACCAGCATCGCCTTGCTGTCAGCGCTTTGCAGG
>CAZSSS010000087.1:0-5149 GCA_964609255.1 uncultured Rhodobacterales bacterium | reverse complement strand
TTTTGTCGGCCCGACCAGCTGTTATGCTTTTATGCAGGCGGTGGGAATGGTCAACGTAAACACGGCAACCGTATTCCACCCAGTTTTGCACGCCGGGCAGGGAAAGCTGGCCAAACAAATAGGGCGCGCGGGCCAGCAGGGCTGTTGTGCCCAGCGGGGCGTCAATCGCCATTTTATGGATGAGCCGCAGCCAAATCCGCAGCAAATCAGCATTATCAAGCTGGCGCGCCACGGCGGCCAATGTGCCAAGAAATGGCGTGATGGAACCGCGCACCGCCTCGGCTGACAAATGCGCCGCCACTTCGGCCACTTCGGGCAATATTGCGGTGTCGGAATGTTTGACCACCTCGGGCATTTCATCAAGAAAAAGCAACGGCTGTTCCATGCCGCGCCCCAGTTTCCAAACCTTGTCAGCCCCCGCCAACCATGCGGTCAAACCATCATCATCCATGAATTTTTGTGCTTTGAAAAGCGCGGGTTCAAAGATGTGGTCGACCTTGGTAAGGGAGCATTCCAGCCGGTCGCGCCATATTTGCGATGCCGGTTCCATTTAGCCCAAAATCATTTCCACAGCCGCGTCCAGCGTCGCGCGGATATCCGCATCATCCGTTAAGGGCCGCACCATCGCCATTTTGCAGGCCTCAACCGGGTCAACCCCCTGATTGATCATCATCGCGCCGTAAACCAGCAAACGGGTTGAGATACCCTCATCAATGCCGTGGCCCTTCAGGTTGCGGGCTTTTTGGGCGATTTCAACCAGTTTGAGCGCCAGCGCAATGTCAACATTGCCTTCGCGTGAGACAATTGCGGCCTCGATATCCGCTGCCGGATAATCAAAATCCAGCGCGGTAAAGCGTTGTTTTGTTGATTGTTTGAGGTCTTTCATCAGGCTTTGATAGCCGGGGTTATACGAGATAACCAATTGGAAATCAGAATGCGCGTGCAGCAATTCGCCCTTTTTATCCAAGGGTAAAACCCGGCGATGGTCGGTCAGCGGATGGATGACAACGGTGGTGTCTTGGCGGGCCTCGACAACCTCGTCTAGGTAACAAATCGCGCCGATACGCGCCGCCGCTGTCAGCGGGCCGTCTTGCCAGTGGGTGCCGTTTTCATCCAGCAAAAACCGCCCCGTAAGATCCGCCGCTGTCATGTCCTCGTTGCAGGCCACGGTGATTAAGGGTTTGCCCAGTTTCCACGCCATATATTCCACAAACCGTGATTTTCCGCAGCCGGTGGGGCCTTTGACCATCACCGGCAAACGGCAGGCATAAGCGGCGGCATACAGGTCAATTTCCGCGCCGGTAGCGTGATAAAACGGTTCTTTTTGAATGGTGTATTGGGCCGCATCAACCATGGTTTTACCCCTTAGTTTTTCACAACCCTTGCCCCGCCAAAACAGCAGGGCAAGGAAAATATTTATTTATGCACGCTGAGTTTCTCACGCCAATTTGGATACAGTTTATCCGCATCACCGGGGAATGATTCAAACGCGCCCGCCGCTTCTTTATGGTCTTTTGCATAGTCAAGAAAATCAACGCCAGCCTGCCAGCTTTCATATGCTTGCCGTAAGGATTTTGCGCCAGCAGCTATGCCGTCTTTGTGGCCCAATGCGCCACCGCCGGATGTCTGGATCACGTTACAATGGCCAAGGTTTTCAAAGAATCCCGGCAGGCGCAGCGCGTTCATGCCGCCCGAGATAATCGGAGCTGTTGGTTTCATGCGTTCCCATTCCTGATGGAAATGCGTGCCCATAACGCTGTCATCTTGCAGCATGCGCGATAGAACTGTGTCAGAATTATAGCCCTCCATTTTGCCAAACCCCATGGTGCCGGTATGAATGCCCGACGACCCCGCCATCCGCGCCCATTTCATGTGGGCCAAAGCGGTGTAACCACGGTTGCTTTCTTCGCCGGTTACCATGCCGTGACCGGCACGGTGATAATGGATAAACTGGTTCGGGAAATGCCGCCGTGCGGTGGTCACCATGCCGGTGCCACCCACAAAACCATCAACCAGCAGGGCGACGTTTTCAGCCATAAAACCGAATTGTTCCAGAACATATTCGCCGCGCGCAATCATTTCGTCATGGCTGTCAGCGGTAATATTGGCTGAGAACAATTTGGCCTCGCCGGTTTCGTCCATAGCGCGTTTCATCGCGTCAACGATCAGCGGGATGCTCTCTCGCATTGGTGCATAAACCTGATTACCCTGCGGTTCGTCGTTTTTAATGAAATCCCCGCCCAGCCAGAACTGGTAACATGCCTCAGCAAACGGTTTTGGGCGCAGGCCCAGTTTTGGTTTGATGATGGTGCCAACAACCATGCCGCCATTTTCAAGCGGGCGACCAAGTATGCGCCACATATCCTGAATGCCCTTTGAGGGGCCGTCAAACAACCGCAAGAACTGTGGCGGGATCCAGAAATCGAGCAATTTGGCGTATTCAACATCACCCATTGCTTGATTATTGCCAATCATACAGGTCATCAATGACACCACCATGGCGCGGCCATCGGTGATGTTGCGGTCAAACAGATCAATCGGAAAAGCCAGCTTCATCAGCTCTTTTTCTTCGTCAACCGCGTAAACCAGCGCATCCAGACCTTTGGCAAAATCATCGGTGGTAACGGTTTGCACATTTGTTCCCGTTGAGCTTTCAGCGCAAAAATGCGCCGCTGTGCCCACATAATCAAAAAAGCCAGCGGCAGGTTTCATTTTATAGGCCCCAAGAACGTGCTTGCCCTCGGCCATCAATTTTTCCTCGGTGAGGGTCAGGTCGCTATAGCGTGAGGTTTGGTCTAGCATGGTGTCTCCCTTGGTGATGCTGTGCAATCCGGTAAATATTCCGCCAGTAATATGCCCGCCATAACATAGAGTAAAATCGATTGTTTCTATTGAAGTCATAGACAGTGTCTATATATTGACCCTATGACAACCATAAGCAAAAGCAATATCGCCCAGAGCCTGACCCTCCGGCAATTGCAGATTTTTGACTCTGTTGTGCGTCTTGGTGGGTATACCAAGGCCGCAGAGGCGCTCAACCTATCGCAGCCGACTGTTTCGATGCAGATCAAAAAGTTGAGCGAAACGCTGGGTCTGCCATTGATGGAACAGGTGGGCCGGCAGGTTCACCCGACCGCAGCGGGGCGCGATGTTTTTAACACGGCGCGCGAAATTCTGTCAGGCGTTGTGGCGCTGGATGATCTGGCCTCTGAACACAAAGGCGTGGTGCGAGGGGATCTGAGCCTTGCGGTGATTACATCCGCAACATATTTTATGCCACATCTTTTGGGTGCCTTTATCAACCGCCATCCAGATTTACAGCCCCGCCTGACCATCACCAACCGCGCCAACGTGTTGGAACGCCTTAAGTCCAATCAGGATGATTTGCTGATCATGGGACAAGTGCCCAGCGAAATCGCGGTAGAGGCCCACCCGCTTATCGACAATGAAATGGTGGTTGTGGCCCCGCCCGGCCATGCGCTGCTGGCCAAGAAAAACATCCCCCTGAAACGCATCGCACAGGAACGGTTCCTGGTGCGAGAGCCGGGGTCAGGCACAAGGCTGGCGGTTGACCGGTTATTGGCCAAACATAACATCACCGCCACACCCTTTATGGAACTTGGCAGTGCCGAGGCCATCAAACAAGGGGTTTTGGCGGGTTTGGGCATTTCGGTTCTGTCGCGCCGCAATATCCAGTATGAATTGGCAAGCGGCCATATCTCGGTGCTGGATGTGCAAGGTTTTCCGTTAATACGCCGTTGGTATGCGGTGCACCTGCGCGGCAAACGCTTGTCACTGGCGGCGCGGGTTTTTCTTGATTTTATACTGACCGAAGGCAGCGAAACGCTGGCGGATCAGGAATGCGCCAGCGGTGGTTAGGGCAGGTATTTTGCGCCTCGTATTATCTGGCACAATGGCTATGTTGGGGAGCAAATAACAGATAAGGGCCGGATGATGGGCAAAGATGATAGTCATGCACTAATTATTGGCGGTGGCCCGGCCGGGTTGATGGCCGCTGAAATGCTGGCAGATGCCGGGCATAATGTGACGGTTGCGGATGCCAAACCAACGGTTGGCCGTAAATTGTTAATGGCGGGGAAATCTGGGTTAAACCTGACCAAGGATGAACCCGCCGACACCTTTTTTGCGGCCTATGGCGATGCAGAAAATTGGCTGGAGCCGATTTTGCAAAATTTCCATCCCGGCGATGTGCAAAAATGGGCAAATGGGTTGGGGCAACAGGTTTTTACAGGCTCCAGCGGGCGGGTGTTTCCCAAAATGATGAAAGCCTCACCGCTGTTGCGCGCTTGGCTGGTGCGGTTGCGGGGCAAAGGTGTTCAATTCCTTAATGGTTGGCGCTGGGTTGGCGGAACCGAATTTGACACCGCAAAAGGCCGCCAAATTATATCGGCTGACGTCACAGTTCTGGCGCTGGGCGGTGCAAGTTGGGCAAGGTTGGGTTCAAACGGGGTGTGGGCACAGTATTTTAGGCCAGAAGAACTGGCGCCGTTTCAGCCTGCCAATATGGGCTTTTTGGTGGATTGGTCCCCTTATATGAAGCCTCATTTTGGCAAACCTGTAAAACCCGTCTGCATAAGCATCGGGGATTTCTCGGCGCGCGGCGAATTTGTGATTTCCAGAACCGGCGTTGAGGGTGGCGCGATATATATGTTATCAAGGCACCTGCGTCAGGCCATGGGGCCAAACGGTGTGACCATGATGCTGGATCTGTTTCCCGACATCAAAATTGGCAAACTAAAAGAAAAGTTGTCAGCACCGCGTGGCAAAGCCAGCTTAAGCAATTTTTTAAGGAAATCTGTGGGGTTAAAAGACGCCAGACTGGCATTGTTTAATGAATCGAGTTTGAGTGCCTCAAAACAGCCCTATGAACTGGCCGCCAAAATGAAAGCCCTGCCAATATTGTTATCGGGCCTGCGCCCGATCGACGAAGCGATTTCAACAGCGGGCGGGGTCAGGCGGTCTGCCTTGACTGACGGGTTGATGTTGAAATCCCGCAAAGGCGTGTTTTGCGCGGGCGAGATGCTGGATTGGGAAGCCCCCACAGGGGGGTATTTGCTGAATGGCTGTCTGGCAACCGGCCGTCATGCGGGGTTGGCTGCGGTTGAATTTTTGGGATGATTTTATGGGC
>CAZSSS010000086.1:0-7071 GCA_964609255.1 uncultured Rhodobacterales bacterium | reverse complement strand
AATTAACGGCGTTAGATAAAGCATCAGCTTTGACGGTTGTTGCCTTGGTTCAAGCCTCAGCATGTGCATCGCCCCCTAATTGTCCACCCATCATCAGGCCGATCTCATCTATCGAAAGCCCCTCGGATGGCTGAGGTTCTGACATCTCGCCTTCGGCCAGCACCGCAAATGTATCCGAAATTTCCATCAATTCATCCAAGTCCTGTGAGATCACCAAAACCGCCGCGCCGCGCGCCGCCAATTCACGGATTGCGCGGCGAATGGCTGCGGCTGCGGCGGCATCAACGCCCCATGTTGGTTGGTTGACCACCAAAATCTCGGGCGCTTGCAGCACCTCGCGCCCCACCACAAATTTTTGCAAATTCCCCCCCGAAAGAGCCTTGGCCATCACGTGGATACCAGGGGTGCGCACGTCAAATTCCTCAATGATATTTTTGGCAAAGCTGTCAACTTTGTGCTGTTTGATAAAGCCGCCATTTGTCAGCCCTTTGCGCAATCGCCCTGTCAGCAGGGCGTTATCCGCAAGGCTCATCGCCGGGGCCGCCGCGTGGCCAAGGCGCTCCTCCGGGCCGGTCAAAAGACCCAGCCGGCGCCGTTCATTCGGGCCAAGATTACCAATTGGTTGCCCCGCAAAGCGGATCATATCAGCCGTCACCTTGCGTTCGCCCGACAAAGCCGCCAGAATTTCGTCTTGTCCATTGCCCGCCACGCCACCAATGCCCAACACCTCGCCTTTGCGAAGACGCAGCGAAACATTGGCAAGACTGGTGCCAAACGGGTCATCCGAGGGCAGCGAAAGCGAGGATAATTCCAGCACCACCTCACCGGGGTTGAACGCCTTGGCCATCGGCATTTCCAGCTCTCCGCCGATCATCATTTCGGCCATGCTACGCGCGGTTTCATCAGCGGGAATGCAGGTATCAACCACGCGGCCCATGCGCAAAACGGTGGCATGATCACAAAGGGCTTTGATCTCGTCCAGCTTGTGCGAGATATAAAGGATCGCCACACCGTTTTCAGACAATTTCCGCAGGGTGCCAAACAGTGTTTCAACCTCCTGAGGGGTCAGCACGCTGGTGGGTTCATCCATGATTAACAAGCGCGGGTTTTGCAGCAAACAGCGGATGATCTCGACCCGTTGGCGTTCGCCCACCGACAAATCCCCAATAAGGCGATCCGGGTCCAAGGGCAGGCCGTATTCGTGTGAAACCTTGCGGATCTGCGCTGATAATTCCTTGCGGCTCGGGGCCACATCCATGCCCAGCGTGATGTTTTCAGCAACAGTCAGCGCCTCAAACAACGAGAAATGCTGAAACACCATTGATACGCCGCGTTGGCGTGCAAAAAACGGTTTTGGTGGTTTGAAGGCTTTGCCATCCAGCAACATGCTGCCCCCGTCAGGGCGCACAAGGCCGTATATCATCTTGACCAGCGTTGATTTCCCCGCGCCGTTTTCGCCCAGCAGCGCGTGGATCTCACCGACCTGAATTTGAAAGGAAACATCGTCGTTGGCTTTTACCCCGGGGTAAGATTTGGACAGGCCTTGAATGTCCAGTAAAACGCTCATGCGCTGACCCTCCCCGTGGTTTCTTGACGCCGCGTGATGTTAGATTGCAAAAGCGAATAGGCAAGCCCAATCGCAATGGCTTGTGGTGTTTTTCCAAGGCTGCGATCCCCGATCGGGCATTGCAGCCGCGCCAGATCAGCCTCAGGATGCCCCAGCTCCCGCAGGCGTTTTAGGAAACGGGCCTTTTTGCTGGCAGACCCGATCAGGCCAAGATGCGCAAAAGGGTGCGATAATACCTGATGGCAAATCTCCAGATCATGGGCGTGTGAATAGGTCAGCACAAAATGCAAGGCATCGTCGGGTGCGTTTGCCACCTCCGCCGCCGGGTTGATGTTGGCTTGCCAAGTAACAGAGATATCATCGGGAAAGCGGTTTTGATGTGTGTCTATCCACATTATTTCATAGGGTAACCCGTGCAAAACCCGCACAATCTCACGCCCTACATGCCCGGCGCCATACAGCCAAAGCGGCGTCTTTTCCTGCGTTAACCGTTCGCTAAACCAATTCGGGTCTATCGCTGCGCCCGAACGCTGCGCCTTTAACAACCGCGAGGCTTGCAAAGGCGCAGGCGTCGGGCTGATCCCGTCCGCTTTTGGGCGGGTGAAGCTCGGCGCGGTTCCTTTGATGCTGGCAATTTCCGGACCGGTAAAGCGTTCCAACAACACATTCACCCTGCCGCCACAGCATTGGTTTAACGCAGGGCCAAGCGGCAATGCACAGGTTTCGCGCCGCCATGCGCCGGATTTCCCCAGCAATTTCCGCGCCGCAGCAGCCATCTGGAATTCCAGCGCGCCGCCGCCAATTGTGCCGGTTTGCCCGCCTTGCCAAACCAGCATTGATGCGCCCGTATCACGCGGCGCAGAGCCTTTGGAATCGGTGATAACAACCCGCACAACGCTGCCGTGATCTTTCACCGCTGCGTCAAGCTGCGCATAATCAAACCTCTCTACCATGGAGCGCCGCGCAGTGTGTCGCTGGCTTTTAACACCCGCTCGGCGGTCAGCGGCGCATCTACGCCCGGATAAGCATCGCCGCAGGCTAGGATCGCATCGGATAACGCCATAAACACCGAAATCCCGAGGCAAAACGGTGGTTCGCCAACTGCCTTGGAGCGATAAATGGTTTTTTCCTGATTTTCCCCATCCCAAAGCGCCACATTGAAAATCTCGGGGGTGTCGGAACATGCGGGAATTTTATAGGTGCTGGGCGCGTGGGTCTGCAATACACCTTTGTCATTCCATACCAGTTCTTCCATCGTCAGCCACCCCGCGCCTTGCACATAAGCACCTTCAATCTGGCCGATATCCAGCGCCGGGTTCAGGCTGGCCCCCACATCATGCAGGATATCCGTGCGCAATATCCGGTTTTCGCCGGTTAAGGTATCGATCACCACTTCGCTTACCGCCGCGCCATACGAGAAATACAAAAACGGCCGTCCGCGCCCCGCCATGCGGTCCCATTCTATCTTGGGGGTTTTGTAAAACCCGGTGGCCGAAAGCTGCACCCGCCCGCCATAAGCCGCCGCAGCAAGCTCTGCAAAAGATATGGTTTTACTGCCAATGCTGACATCGCCATTTGCAAAAGAAACATCGCCCCCCCATTCAGCTTGGGCAAAATCAACCAGCCTTTCGCGGATGGTTTCACAGGCGGCTTTGCAGGCCATGCCGTTCAAATCCGCCCCCGAACTGGCCGCCGTGGCTGAGGTATTGGGCACCTTGCCTGTATCAGTCGCGGTGATTTTAATTGCCGAAATATCCAGCCCGAAAATCTGTGCCGCCACTTGGGCAACCTTGGTGTTCAGTCCTTGCCCCATCTCGGTGCCGCCATGATTTAACTGAACCGAGCCATCGGAATAAACATGCACCAACGCCCCCGCCTGATTAAGATGGGTCAAGGTAAACGAGATTCCGAATTTCACCGGCGTCAGGGCAATGCCACGTTTCAGCACCGGGTTTTTGGCGTTGAATTTGGCGATACTGGCGCGGCGATTAACGTAATCCGAAGTCTCCTCCAATTGCGCGACTAATTCTGTTGAGATACTGTCAGTAATTTCCATATGATAGGGCGTTTTTTGATCACCGCCGGTTTGGTAAAAGTTCGCCTTGCGCACCACCAGCGGGTCAATTCCCAATTCATGGGAAATATGGTCCAGCACGCGTTCAATCCCGATAATTCCTTGCGGCCCGCCAAAGCCGCGATAGGCGGTGTTTGATTGGGTGTTGGTGCGCATCCGGTGTGACAAAATACGGTCATTCGGCAGGTAATAGGCATTGTCAGCGTGCAGCATCGCGCGGTCAGCAACCGGAATGGAAAGGTCAAGCGCCCAGCCGCAACGCACATGATGTTCAAACAGCACCGAATGCAGCTTGCCGGTGTTGTCAAACCCCGCTTGATACGCAATGCGA
This sequence comes from uncultured Rhodobacterales bacterium, assembly GCA_964609255.1. Lineage (GTDB taxonomy): Bacteria > Pseudomonadota > Alphaproteobacteria > Rhodobacterales > Rhodobacteraceae > UBA3077. The sequence goes on along the minus strand of CAZSSS010000086.1, from coordinate 3,099 downwards.
AACTCGTGCCGTTTGCCGGTGATGGTCATGTCATCGTCGCGGTCATAACGCATTTTGGCCGGGCGTTGCAGCAGTTGCGCCACCACCGCACTGGCAACCGCCAACGCGTTGCCTTGGCTTTCCTTGCCGCCAAAACCCCCGCCCATTCGCCGCGTTTCAACGCGCACGCAATGATATGGCACACCCAAAGCCGCCGCGACTTTGTGTTGGATCTCTGTGGGATGCTGGGTGGAGGCATGCACCAGCATATCACCCTCAAGGGGCAGAGCAAAGCTGGCTTGTCCCTCAAGGTAAAAATGCTCCTGCCCACCGATTTCAAATTGGCCGTTAATCTGGCGTGGCGCGGATTTCAGCGCGGCCTCGGGTTTTCCAATGCAAAACTCCAGCGGTTTTTCAAACCGGCTATTGGCTAAAATCGCATCATCAATGCTTAGCAATGCAGGTTTTTCACCATAGATGATTTTGCCCAAACGCGCGGCTTTGCGCGCGTTCAAATGGCTGTCAGCCACCACCAGAAATATCGGCTGGCCAACATAATGCACGTTGCCTGTGGCAAGCAACGGCTCGTCATGAATTGACGGTGAAACATCATTTTCAAACGGCAGATCCGCAGCCCCAAGAACCGCGATCACCCCGTTAGCCGCGCGCACCGCGTCCAGATCAACCGAGGTCAAATCTGCGTGGGCATTTTGCGAAAGCCCAAAGGCCAGATGCACTGTGTTGGCGGGCAGGGGGTGGTCATCGGTATAGCGGGCTGTGCCCGAAACATGGGCGGGGCCGCTATCATGGGGGATGGATTTATGAACGCTCATTTTGCCACCTCGTTCAAAATATGTGATGCGTGTCCGTTTTGTGCCAGCCAATAACGCCACAGCAGATTTTGCGCGACTTTTATGCGATAGGTGGCGCTGGCGCGGACATCGCTTAGCGGCGTGAAATCCGCATTGAACTTCTGCATCGCGGCTTTGATCACGGCCTCGGACCAAGGCTGGCTGGCTAATGCGGCCTCTACCGTTTTGGCGCGTTTCGGTATTGCCGCCATACCCCCAAAAGCAATGCGGGCATTCTTGATAATACCGTTTTCAACGGCAATGTTAAACGCGCCACAAACCGCTGAGATATCTTGATCAAACCGTTTAGAGATTTTATAAACCCCCAGCCTATCAGGTTGATCCGGTATAAATATGCTTTCCAGAAACTCGCCCGGTTGGCGGTCCTGCTTGCCATAGCTGACAAAATAATCCTCCAGCAACAATACGCGGCGCTTACCGGCCCGCCGAAGAACAACGCTGGCACCAAGCGCAATGAGCGGTGGCGGGCCATCGCCAATCGGCGATCCGTTGGCGATATTGCCCCCGATCGTGCCCGAGTTTCGCACCTGAACAGAGCCATAGCGACGCAGCATTTCGGCAAAATCCGAATGCCGTCCAATCATCGCGCCGCGTAAACGGGCAATGCTTACACCCGCGCCGATACGCATCCCGCCATCCTCTTGTGTGATGGTTTTTAGGTCGTCCAACTGATGCAAAAAGGCAATATTCGCAAAGTCACGCAAAGCTTTGGTGACCATCAACCCGACATCAGTGGCCCCGGCAATCAGCATTGCACCGGGGTTTTTGGCATACCAGTTGGCAAATTGGTCAAGGTTTGTTGGGATATAAGCCCCGGTGATGTTTTCGCTGGTTTGTAAATCCCGTAACGCGCCCGCCTCGTCAAAAATGGGTTTTGGGGCTGGCAGTTGGGCCGCTGCGCGCGCCGCGCGTTGAATGGGCGCGTAACCCGTGCAACGGCACAAATTTCCTGCCAACACATCGTTATGGTCTTGCCGCCCTTCGCGGTGGGCCGCATATAGCGACATCACAATCCCCGGGGTGCAAAACCCGCATTGAGACCCGTGATGCTCGATCATTGCCTGTTGCACCGGATGCAGGTTGCCGCCTGTTGAAATCCCCTCAACCGTGGTCAGCGATTTACCGTTCAAATGGGGCAAAAACAAAATGCAGGCATTGACGGCGCGGTGGGTCAACTGTCCGTTTTCCAATGAGGCCAGTGACACGCTGCACGCCCCGCAATCGCCCTCGTTGCAGCCTTCTTTGGTGCCGGTCAGCAGCTTTGATTCGCGCAGCCAATCAAGAACCGAGCCGGTGGGGTCGGGGTTTTCCAGCACCACCTTTTGGCCATTGAGCAGAAACCGGATTTCACCCATTAGCTGCCCCTATAGGTGGAATACCCAAAGGCGGATAACAACAGTGGCACATGATAATGCTTATCCTCAGCCATGCCAAAACGCAGCGGGATGATATTCAGAAATTTTGGGTCCGGCAATTCCTGCCCTGTGGTTTCAAGATAGGCCCCCGCATGGAAAACCAGCTCATATTCACCTAATAAAAACGTATCCCCCGCAAGGATCGGCGCATCCACACGACCGTCATCATTGGTGACCACCTCAGCCAGTTTTTGCCGCCCGCCCGTTAGGCGGAAAACCTCAATCTTTAGACCGGCAGCCGGATTTCCGCTGCCAGTATCAAGCACATGTGTTGTCAATTTACCCATAGTGTCCACCAGTTATTTGCAAAAGCTGGCTTGGCACGCGGCCCAGCCTTGTTGCGAGAATAGCGACACCTGACGATGTCAAACGTATTCCGCGCATTATGGCCAAGCGGACCGGCCGATAGGAAAAGCATAGAAATAAACCAAATCCATCTGCATAAGCTTAGCGCGCTTTGTCAGGTTTGCAAATATTTTTTACGAGCCGTTGTTTTTGGGTGCATTCACAGCCAATAAATTTTATCCTGCAAAAAATCCAAAATGTCAGGGCGAAAGATGCGCAAAGATCCAAAGTTTATTCATTTGCGCGTCCATTCGGCCTATTCCCTGCTGGAAGGCGCGATTGCTGTCAAAAAACTGCCAGATATATGCTTGGCAGAAAAAATGCCGGCGGTGGCAGTTACGGATACAGGCAATATGTTTGGGGCGTTGGAGTTTTCGCAGATCGCCAGCGCCGCAGGTGTGCAGCCGATTATTGCCTGCCAGATGAACCTGTCCTATGAGGCCCCCGCCCGCCCCGGGGATCGCACACCGGATCCGTTGCCAGTGGTT
>CAZSSS010000085.1:0-7088 GCA_964609255.1 uncultured Rhodobacterales bacterium | reverse complement strand
ATTCCACACATAAATGCCATTTCCGCGGTCGTTCATTCGACGGTCTTGGCGGCCTTCGATTATATTGGCAGATATTGTTGCGGATTCTGGGCCATGCACGTCAATGCCCACCAGATTTCCTATTACCTGATTGCCCTCAATCACCGCGTTATCCGCGTTAGGTGTCAGTGTAATGCCCGCATCACGCCCATTTCCACCTGAGCCAGAGCCAATAACAATAAGCCCGCGCAAGACAACATCAGGCGCATCAACGGTAATGACAGAACCAGCGCCCTGCCCGTCAATTGTTGCACCATTGCCAATTATTTCCAGTGGTTTGTCGATAATAATGCTACCAACATAAGTCCCTTGCGACAGGCGGAGAGTGTCCCCCGCCTGTGCGTTTTCAATGGCCATGATCAAGGCACCCAACGGCACATCACGCGTTTCTGCTCCGGCCAAAGCCGGAAACAAAAGCATAACGATAAACACCAGACGCCGCATGACCAATCCTTATGCAGGTTCAACCAGCATCCGGCCGCGCATCTCCATATGGAGCGCGTGGCAGAACCACTGACAATAGAACCAATGCACACCAGGGCGTCCGGCAATAAAGGTAATGGACGCGGTCGCTTGCGGCCCCACCTCCATGCAGACACCGTGATTACCAAGGCTGAAACCGTGGGTCAAATCGTCAACATCATCAACATTGGTGACATAAACCGTGACTTCGTCGCCTTGTTTTACGGTGAATTCCTCCATCGAGAATGTCGGCGCAGAGGACCACATATAAACGCGAACCTTGTTACCTTCACGGATCACAACACTGTCATCTTCCAGCACCACGCCGTCAGCTTCAGCTTGGGCGCGTGCATCATCCCACATCGGGTTATCACGTTCCCAGATCGAATCCGGGTTCACGATATCACGACGCACGATGATACAGTCATGGGGTTCAGCGAAGGTCGGGCTGTCATGCACGATTTCAGGCACATCACCCGTGATGTCGATCAGCTGCTCTGATTCAGGTTTCAACGGGCCAACATTGATATAGCGGTCTTTTGAAAACTTGTTCAGCGATACCAGCCATTTACCGTCAGCCTCATTGGTTTCACCCATTGAGGTGTGGTTATGGCCCGGCTGATACATCACGTCGGTTTTGTTCACGATCGGATCAACATCTTCGCCCGCATACAGACGCACAGCTTTGTCGATATCCCATTTCACCATCTGGCTGTCCAGAAATAACGTGGTATACGCCATGCCTTTTCCGTCAAACGCTGTATGGAGCGGGCCAAGGCCCAGCTCTGGTTCTGCAACCACACAGGAACGCGGTTCAGCGCCCTGAAAAACGGCTTCGATCTTGTCCCATTCGATCACCGAAACCGTGGGCGACAATTTACCGTTAACCATCACATATTTGCCATCGGGTGCAGTGTTCACACCGTGCGGGCTGTTGGGAATAGGGATATAAACCGTCAGGTCAGATCCTTTTTTGCCGTCCAAAACTTTGACGCCCTTATATTCCTTATAATTGCCGGCTTCGACAGCTGCCTCAATGCGTGCGATGTCAAAGACAACCACGTGGTCCATCTCGTTTTCCATCATGCCAACCAATTCGGTTGCGCCTTCGGAATTATAGCTGGACGACATGGCATATTTGCCTTGGTAATCACAATCGACGTTATCAAGGTTCCCTGAAACGGTAATCTGCCATGCAATTTCCATTGTATCGCCGTCAATTGCGGTAAAGATGGAAACGTAATTTTCAACGTCATCCATATTTGTGCCGTCATTAACCAGCGGCACGCGGTGCTCACCATTGGCAAAGACATAGCCCGTGCGCGGGAACTTTTGCGGGCGCAAACCGTGAATATCCGAGGCATTCGGAATTTCGATCATTTTGTCGCATTTCATGAATTTGCAATCAACGCGGGCAACACGGGTGTTGGCCTTGTCGTTCATAAACAAATAACGACCATCATAAGTGCCATCGGTGAACGACATATGCGGGTGATGCAAATCGCCGTTGTCGTAAACTTCGTCGCCCGACAACGCAAGGAAGTCTTTGGTTTCCTGCATCATGCCTTCGCGCATGATTTTGATGGACTCGTTGGTGGAACCCCAGCCCGTTGCCGAACAACGGTTGAACACCGGAACGCGCATCAATTCACGCATGGATGGCACACCCATGATGCGCAACTCTCCGGCCTGACCAGAGGACCAGAAACCGTAATAGTCGTCCAAATCACCGGGTGCGACCTCGTTCTTGGCGGCGGCCATTGCCGGTGTTGCCGACATGGTTGTTGCCGCAACTGCCAGCGCGCCAACGGCAACGCCAGCCGCAGGGCCTGTTAACAGGCTGCGTCGCGACAGCCCCTCTTTGATTACTTGTTTTTCTTGCGTATCATTAGCCATTAGCCTTCTCCTTGGTTTTAAGCATTAGGGTGGTTGGTTAATCGGCTCAGGGCGGCGGTAGAGCTGCTCTGAGCCATCTTGGCCCGTCGCTTATCAGTTTTGATAACCACGGGGCATTTCGAGTGGTCCTGATACAGCACCTGACAGTGCAAACAGGACAGACATTCATTCGGGTTAATCTCACCCGTTGGGTGGATCGCCTGAACAAAGCATTCATTGGCGCAGGTCTGGCAAGGCGACCCGCATTCTTTGTATCGCTTTAGCCAGTCAAACATGCGTAACCGGCCCGGAATGGCCAATGCCGCGCCCAGCGGGCACAGGTAACGGCAATAAAACCGCTCAACAAACAGGCCAATGCCCAGCACAGCTGTGGCAAACAAAACAAACGGCCATTCACGGGCAAATTTCAGGATAATCGAGGTTTTGAAGGGTTCGACCTCAGCATAGGTTTCTGCCAGCGGAATAGACACCAGTGACAGGCCCAGCAGCCCAAGAAAAATCATATATTTCAGCGGCCAAAGGCGCTCATGCAATCCCCACGGTAAGGTCCATTGCGGCACTTTGAAAAACCGGGCAATCTGGTTGGTGATTTCTTGCAACGCGCCAAACGGGCATAACCAGCCGCAATACCCGCCGCGCCCCCAGAAAAGCAACGTAACCGCAACCGAAACCCACAAGATAAACACCAAAGGATCCATTAAAAATGCATCCCAGCTAAACCGTTTACCAATGAGGCGCTCAACGCCATTAGGTTCACAACAGACAATTGCGCGTTCTGGTCCCAGCCAAGAAACACCAGCGTGACCGCCAAAAAACCGATGCGAAACCAGTAAAACACCCGCGCATGGCGGGTTGCCTGAAACTGAAAGAAAAACACGCCGGTCAGAATGGTTAGCATGCCAACCAAAACGCCGATTTCAACGGTTTTGCTATTCCAGATCCGTTTCCAAAGCGCGGCGCGGGCGGCGGCGTCTTCCTCGGTTTCTGTCACAACTGCCATCACGGGCGAGGCCAGCGCCGTTAGGTATTGCGGCGCAATATTATAGCCCAGATCAAAGGTCAGGAATGTCTTTTCGACAGGCCCGACAACCCGCTGTGCCAGCAATTGAATGCGCCATGGTTTTGTTGGATCAAACTCTGCATCGCTCGGAATTTTAAATATATCCAGCTCGCTAAATGTCGGCGACCCTGCGGCTGCCAGTTCACCAAGACGACGTTGCTGGCGGTCCCGAAACCGCACCGAAATATCGCCCTGAATAAGTTGAATGCGATCAAAAATGCCGCCGCGCACATACCCCGAACCCTTATAGGAATAACTGCCCCGCCCCATTAGCAAAATCGCTTGTTCGCCCGGTTCCAGCCAGTCAACCAGATTGCTATATTCCGCCTCGCCCAACAGGCTGCGCCCGATGCTTGGCGCAGAAACCAGCGCGGTGTGCAGCTCAATATAGGTGTCCTCGGGGTTGCCCGGTTCAACATGTTTCAGCACCCTGTCATCACCCGATGCTGCAAACGCTTCATTGATTTGCCCAACATCCAGAATCATGCGCCGTGTGGTGCCATCACCGGCCATGCTGATCCAATCACGCAAACTGTTTTCATCCATATTCAAAATATGGGTTGGCCCGGCATTGGCGGCGTCATTATTCAACCCACCCAACCGAAGTAAACGCGCCACTTTGATGCCCGAGCGCACGATAGAATCGTCGATAATCATAATGGTTACCGTCGCACCGGAAATAATATCCAGATCATGCCCCGATCCGCCCGCAGCCGCCTCAGCGACAATATCAAGGCCGGAATAACTCTCGGTAAGGGCTTTGATTTTATGGTTCGGAATGCCGATCAATACAATTGGCTCAGAATGCTTGACCAAATCGGCGCGCAGTAAAATAGCATCAGTATCTATGGCCACCATCACGTGGATCGGTTTTCCCGAATACCCTGTAGTGCTGACAAAATCTGAGGTGATATAGACATAGCCCAACAATTCCGAGCCATTCATAAGCGGAACAACCGGAATATCCTGGCGCATCGGGCCGTAAGCTGTTGCGCTCTCAAAAAAATCACTCGCCGGAATTTCGGTGATGAATTTTTGAATGACCGCGCTTGTCTGCGCTTGTGTGCCACCAGCGGTGAGGGCTAAAAAAACCACCCAGACCAGCAATTTCATCCGGCCAAGATATTTTTGAAGTACATTCAAACCCATGATGCTTCCCCCAGCGGAGTATTTTCTTTAGTCGTAGCCATTTCCTCTCCAATTAAGGAACCTCGGCCAGCGGGCCATAGTCGTAGTTGCGCGGAAATAGTGCCCGTGATTTCAAGACCTTGCAGCAAGGTTTCATTTCGAGAAAAATATTTACGAAATTCAGACGACAGCAAAATTGAACCATTTGCACATATCCCAATCCATTGGGCTGATGCAGTTTTCCCATGCGCCACCATCGCCGCTGCGGGTGGCACCGCAAGTGACAAACAGGCGACTATGATCAAAAGCCGCGCCCAAATAGCGCAAAAACTTTTGATGAGGCTAAAAAAGAAAGGAGGCATCAAATTCACTCGTTGTAAAATCAAGGCTATGATTAAAGCGCTTTCCATAACTTGCGTTGATCTGAATCAAGAAACCCCGTCTGAGTTCGATTTTTTTATGCTGAAGAATTTGCCGAACTGTCAGTTCGCAGTTGAGACTGCTGTGAGCAGCCTCTCAAAACTGGATATCCGCGCTAGCAGTTTACACGCTTTTGTGATGCGCGGGGATTCCGCATTCAAGGTAGAGTTTTGCCAAACTTTTAGCCATTCAGCCATACCTAGACTATCGCCTAAGCAAAAAACCCATAACGCTTGACATAATTCAGGGATTTAATTAACGTTTTTGTAACTTATTGGTAATCATTTTTAACGGTTATTATTTTTATTATCATTTTAACTGACGTAAAATAAGGCAAATTGAAGTGGCCCTGCAAAAGCTGAATACTGTTTATGATGTTTTCAAGCAGGCACAAACACTATTTAAATTGCAACTTGGCGAGAATTTTTCGTCATGCTTGGTAAAAAGATGAAACTCCTTTCTAAGCCTCTGATGATTTTTACTATGCCAGCTTTGCTGGTTTTGGCTGCGCTCGGTGTTTGGTTTATTACCAGTTCAAATGCCCAAACCCCCGGCACCTATCCGGCGGACCACATCATCCGTATCACCGCCCTGCTGGAGTTCGACGGCAAGCCGGTGGTGGTGGATGAACTGGTCACTTGCCTTGCTGAGGGCGCTGGAACGCCGGGCAATCAATTCTTGAGCTTTCAACCTAATCGTCTGTGGGTTATTACAGAAACGCCCGATGGTGGCATGATCAGTTTCTTGTCAACCCGCAGCATGTGTTATGTTTATGGCGATATCTGGGGTGATGATTATCCCGAATTAAGCGTTCCGGAAAGCTGGACACCTGTACTAAGATGGTTTGACAGCCGAGACCCTAGCGAATGGAACGAGGGCATCATGTATGTCTCCGAAACCGCGCTTACTGCCGAAAACGGGCGGCTGAAGATCATCGAAAACTTTGCCATCACCATTCCAGAACATCCGTTCAGCAATGCCCTGCTGGCCAAAGCTGAGGCACAGGCGACGGTGCGAAATTATGAAACGAGTATGTCTAACAACGGCTTCCTCCTCGTGATGAAGGCAATAGGGACTATGGTTGAAATTCCTGAGGAAATGTGGCGCCACCCTGACCCGAAATATTTACGCACAAGTTTCCACGCCAATCAAGATACCGACCCACAACCGCTTATCGACTTTCTAAATGGCCTTGGCGAAGGTGAGGGTATTATTGCTTTGCCATATAATGAAGATGCGCCGGACCAAGACCTGTATATCTCACTTGAAGCATTGCGAATGATTGATGAGTTTACGGCTGGACGGAGGGCCGGGCTTACAAATTTAGTTGAACTGGGGGTTCCAAAGCAAAACGCAGAACGGTTTGGGTTGCAAATATCAGAAAATACAGCAGACCGTTTCCGGCGCCGCCCCCTTGATTTGGATTTCTTTGATACACGTATTCCATGGAAATGTGACAATAGCGGCACTGTAACACCAGATTTTGATAACCCTGGGTTGATTTACCTTTATTCGGAACGATGCACGCACCCTAGGAATTTCGAACAATTGGTATGGCCGGGAATTGGCGTAATTTCTGAATGGAAGCTGCGCTATGGCAATCTTTTTTACGACTATAATTCACACACATTATGGTCACTTTTTTAACTAACTGGCACACGGAGTTTTGGGATGACTAATACGCAAACATATGCATTTATGGCGGCCGCCGCTTACGATGAGCGGCGCGGAAGTGCCAATGATAATCACACAAAGGCGATTGAGGATTACCTTTTTACCGCTGAAGGGGGTGCGTGGCAAAAAGTCGTATCAAATAATGCCGATGGTGCCTCCTATTCCGACCCAGCCACCGGCATGCAGGCAGATGTTTGGACAAAAGGCTCCGAACACGTCATAGCCTTTCGTGGCACCGAGACCAGCCGCGCAGGCTCCAACGACGGTTTTCGCACTAACGACGGACAGTTGGATGCTAGCACCTTAGATGATTGGTCGTATTTGCCCGAGTGGGCAGCTCAACTAATAGCAAGTATTTCTGGTGGCCCCCCTACTATGTCAGGCATTGATATCGATGGGCAAGTTTTAG